>NZ_CAJOJM010000003.1:0-69698 GCF_905234905.1 Methanobrevibacter sp. UBA188
ATGCTTAGTAGATTTCATGCCTAATAGTCAAGGAAAATCCACATATTATTATGAATGGAAATGCTTTGACGAAAAAATAGGCATGGCCTAAGAATCTCCGGCTTCTACAAGCCGGAGAGGTTCAAAACATACACATATTAAAGAAAAAAATTAAACATACAGTTTTTCACTATATTATTAGACCACAAATATTTAAAATAATGATCAATAATTTTGCCTGTTTAGAATTTATTTTAATTTAAGTGATTGATATTTTTCATTAAAATAAATAAACTCAAAAAAAAAGCATCACATAATTAATAGATGCATGAATATGACTAAAATGAGAAAAAAAATAAAATGAGCAATGTTTTCCAAATCACATATGATTTAAAAACATTGCTTTAATATTGTTTCAACGCAGATAAATTAAATCTACTTAATTTTAATATTTACAGATTTAGTTACTTTTTTATAGAGTGAATTACCTTTATAGGTTATAACAGATTTAAAAGTACCTTTTTTAGTTAATTTGGTAATTTTAAATATTGCTTTACCATTGCTATTGGTTTTAGCTGTATAGGTTTTACCTTTCACTTTAAGAGTAACTTTGACATTTTTAATAACTTTATTTTTATGATTTTTCAAGGTTATTGTGTACTTTTTGGTTTTAACAGTACGTTTAAATGTTTTCGCTTTAGCAGTTATTTTCGGAGTTCCTTTAGCGACTACAACTTTAGCATCCCTAATTGAACTATCATAAGCTAAATCACCTGCAAAAGTAACTGTTGCAACATATGTTTTTGGTTTTAAATTACTTGGAACGGTAATTGATATTTGACCTGCAGAGTCTGTAACCCCACTATAGGTTTTATCATTAAGTACAACATAAAGTGTTTTACCACTTACAGGATTAGCTTCATAATCTCTTAAAGTAATAACCATTTTTTTACTGTTTAAATAAACAACACTTAAATCATCAGCATAAACTACAGTTGAAGATTTAATGCCCAATATTGCTTTTCCAGCATCTTCAATAATCTTTATAATTTCTGTAATGTTTATGTATTTAGAGATATCGAAATCTTTGATAAAGTCAATGATATTATCAATAATACCAGTGATGTTAAAGAATTTAGTAATGTTATCTAAGAAACCAGTGATATTTAACTTATTAAATAACTCTGTAAAGTTCAAATTATCTAAAAATCCAGTAATATTTAATTTATTAAATAAATCAGTGAAATTCAAATTATTTAAAAATCCAGTAATATTCAAACCATTGATAAACTCAGTGAAGTTAAAGTTATCTAAAAATTCAGTGAGATTTAACTTATCCAATAACGCAGTAAAGTTCAAATTATCTAAAATTTCAGTAATATTCCAACCTTTAAATATATCAGTAAAGTTCAAATTATCTAAAAATTCAGTAATATTCAAACCATGGATAAACTCAGTGAAATTGAAATTATCTAAATATTTAGTAATATTTGAAAGTCCAGTGATATTCAGACCATTTATAAATTCAGTAAAGTTGAAATTATCTAAAAATCCAGTAATATTTAAATTTTCTAAAAATCCGGTAATATTCAAACCACCAAATATATTAGTAAAATTAAGGTTATCTAAAAATCCGGTAATATTCAAACCACCAAATATATTAGTAAAGTTAAGATTATCTAAAAATCCAGAGACATTCCAATTATTGAAAAATTCAGTGAAATTCAACTTATCAAAAAATCCTGTAATGTTCAAACCACCAAATATATTAGTAAAGTTAAGGTTATCTAAAAATCCAGTAATATTCCAATTTTTAAATAATTCAGTAAAGTTCAAATTATTTAAAAAATCAGTAATATTAAAATTATCAAAAATACCAGTGAGATTCAAACCAGTAATATTTAAACCAGACAATAAACTAGAAGCATTCCAATTATCAAAGACGCCAGTGAGATTCAAACCAGACAATAAACTAGAAGCATTCCAATTATCAAAGACGCCAGTGAGATTCAAACCTGTGAAATTAAAACCAGTCCAGAAACTAGAAATATTCCAACCAAAGACCTCGGTGAAATTAAAATTAAAAACTCCATTTCCATCATTTAAAACAACACCATCTTGTTGAGCACCAAGGACATTATCAACATTAATTTTGGTCGGAACTGATTTGATTTCGTCGGAATTAGTATCTTCAATAACATTTACAGTCGTATCAACATCAGTCACATCATTTTCAGTTGATTGATTATTTACATCATCAGTTATGTTTTCTTCAATAGTTCCAATCTCAGTTGCCAATGATTTGTCTTCCAAATCATTTATTTCATCGACAGCTATTTGATCATTAATATTGGAATCTTTAACTGAAGAAATTACATCATTAGTGAAATTATCACTATCTGAAGCACTTACTGCACCAACAGCAAGTAAAGAAATAAGTATAACTGAAAGTATAAACGTATATTTCTTCATTAATTATTCCTCCACACTTTTGAAAAAAATCTAAAATAATATATAGATATTATTTGAATTATATTATTTAAGATAGTTATACTATATTTAACCACTTATAAAAACTTTTATAAAAAAAAACAACATCTTTAATAATATTTTTATTATGATTTGATTTTTCGACCAAAAATATCAGCATGATGTTAAAAATACTAATCATTATAATATTTCATGTGAAATTCAAGGATAGAAACCTTTTGATTAAAAACTGAAAATGATTCACATCACCAATTAAACATCAATAATTGTTGGACTAAACTTCATATCAATTATTTGTGTCATCATGAATAATGAAATATGATAATTATAAATTTGACAAATTTAATATATTTGTTATGACTAAATTTTTATATGAACATTAATTAAAAGTAGTGAGATAATTTTTTATGTCAAGCATGAGTAGCGTTGCAGGACTTTCAAAATATATAACCACCCTGCCCAAAACAAAATTTTCCATAATTGGAATGATATTGATAAGTACCCTAACAGGATCATTATATTTTTTAATTGATTCCGTGAGCCATAGTATTCTAGAAGAAATCTTATATGGTGGAATTTATTTTTTAATGATTATCGGCATTACATCAATTATGAGTGGTGGGCTTAATCAGCAGGTCATAAGTATAATGGATGGTATAAACGTTAAAATAAAGCATTCCATGTTTTTGTCTGCACTTTCAATGACAATATTATGTATTATATTACTTATTGGAGGAGTAATTTCAAGAATCCTAAATTTGGATATCTTTTTAAACTCATTATTATTCGGTTGTGTTTTGATATATGGGTTCAACACATTAGTATTCTGGGCCACTTCAAAGATGAGGTTCACAAAAGCGGTTACAGCAGCATTAATTCAACCAGTACTCATATTGGCAATGTACATTCTCGTTACATTTTTAGTAATTGACACTAGTTTTTTAGGACCTATAATTATACAAATTACATTAAAAGCATTGATTGCGGGAATAATCTTTGTTTTAGCAATTTATGCATTTATCACAATAATAGCTTCCCCATTTAAGAAAAACTTAGGAATTGGAGTTTTAGATTTATTGAGTTTATTCATTGCACACATGAACGAAGGTTCAAATTCTCTTGAAGGACTGTTTGAAAATATGAGTGAAGCTATTGATACAGTAGTTACTTTTGTTAGTTTCAAGACTGAAAAAGGAATAAAAGCATTATTTATTTCACCATCTGTCCATCCTGGCCCACTTGGAGACCTTGGAGGATCAAACATGCCCACAATACTGGCAAACAAATTCGATCACTTCACAATGGTCGCACATGGACCATCAACTCACGATTTCAACCCAATTGCAGTTTCTGAAATAGATAAAATCGAAACTGCAGTAAAAAAGGGATTGAAAAAAGTCGAATATAAACCTAGCGCAAGCGAATTTGTAAGATACAATGCACAAACAGCAAACATTGGAGTTCAATTTTTCAATGAAGGGATGGTGATATTATCAACATTTGCACCAGAGGGCAGCGACGACATTGAATTTGGTGTTGGACTTACAATGATGGCTCAAAGCAGAAGCAAATGTGCTGTTAAAGATTCGATAATAGTTGATTGTCATAATTCTTTTGCACCTGAAAGCGGAGAAGTTTTGCCTGGAAATTCTGAAGTATTCTATTTAATTGATGTAATTGATAAAATTGAGACAGATCAAAATAAAACAAGCATAAAAATTGGATGCTGGCAAAGCACCATGGACACACTTGATAAACAGGAAGGAATTGGAGAAAGTGGCATAAAAACAATGATTATAGAAGTTAATAATCAAAGAACAGCATATGTTTTATTTGATTCCAACAATATGGAAGTAGGATTTAGACAGGAGATAATGGAAGCCGTAAAAGATTTGGAAATCGATGAAATTGAAGTAATGACTACTGATACACATACAGTCAACACCATTTCAAGAGGATATAATCCTATTGGAATTACCAAAAGACCTGAAATTTTAGAATATGTTAAAAAAAGTATAAAAGAAGCAATTAATGATTTAGAAGAAGTTGAAGTTGGAACTGGAACCGAAAAAATAGAAAATCTCAACACATTTGGTCCAAAAAATTCAACTGAACTAATCTCAACAATCAGTTCAGTTGTTGCAGTCAGTAAAATTATAGCTCCAGTTTTACTAATAACTTCATTAATAATTGCATTTATTTGGATATTCTTCGGTTTATAAGTACATTACAAAGATTGTGTATGAAATAACCCAAGTAAAGAAAAATGGTGCAATTCCATCCCATAACCATTGAGAAAATCCAGAAATTTCATCTCCAGCCATTTTTTGACTGAATTGACCTACAAAATAAAGTATTATTAATGCTACAAAGCCAGCAAATATATCATTTTTAAATCCAACCCAACCTACAGTCAAAGCAGTTGAAATTATAGCGGCGACAAGTGCAGCAACAATATGAATACTAGTAACCTTAATAGTTGTGTCCATTGATATCCTCCTTAATTAAATATATTAATATAATTTTAGTAATTATAATATATTAAAGTATTGATTGATAAAAAAAAAGGTGTTTACTATGAAACCCATGTCCAATGTAGACATATTTACAATAAGTGATGAACTGAATAATTTATTAAGTGGTGCTCGAGTAGATAAATCATTCCAACCAACAAAAGACATTGTAGTAATGAGATTCCACGTCCCCGGAACCGGAAGAATTGATTTAGTAATGCAATGTGGCTCAAGAATACATACAAGCCAATATCCCCTCGAAAATCCTACCACGCCTCCAACATTTCCTATGCTTTTAAGAAAAAGAATTAAAGGTGGGCATGTTGAAAGCATAAAACAACATAATTTTGATCGTGTGGTTGAAATTAGAGTCAAAAAAGACAAATATTACACAATAATAGTTGAATTATTTGACAAAGGGAATATCATTCTTTTAGATGATGAAAACAATATCATTTTACCCCTTAAAAGGAAACATTGGAGCAATAGAGACATAAGTTCCAAAAGAGAATATGTTTTCCCGGAAGAAAGAGGAATAAACCCAATAAACATTTCAGAAAATGAATTTACAGAATTATTTGAAAATAACAGCGACAGCGACGTTGTCAGAACACTTGCAAGAAACGGACTTGGAAGTCTATATGCTGAAGAGGTTATCGCAAGAGCAAATGAAATAACTGAAATCGATAAAAATACAGTGAATAACAATCTTACAGAAGAACAGATCAATGGATTATATGAAGGATTTAAAAAATTGTTTGACAATTTAAAGAATGAATCCATCAAACCACAAATCGTCAAAAGTGATTCTAAAGAAGATGTGATTCCTCTTGATTTAATGAAATATGATTCATTTGAAAAAACATATTATAATAC
This sequence comes from Methanobrevibacter sp. UBA188, assembly GCF_905234905.1. Lineage (NCBI taxonomy): Archaea > Methanobacteriati > Methanobacteriota > Methanobacteria > Methanobacteriales > Methanobacteriaceae > Methanobrevibacter > Methanobrevibacter sp. UBA188. The sequence continues at coordinate 5,859 of NZ_CAJOJM010000003.1, forward strand.
TTTCAATGAAGCCTGTGATGAATTCTATTCAAAAAAAGTAAACACCGACATCAAACAGATTAAAGAAAATGCATGGAATAAAAAGGTAGGCAAATTTGAAAAAAGATTAAAGTTACAGCAAGAAACACTTGATAATTTTGAAAAAACAATTGCCGACAGTACATTTAAAGGAGAAGTAATCTATTCAAATTACACAACCATCGAAAACATAATAAATGTAGTAAACACAGCTAGAGATAAGAGTTACTCTTTTAAAGAAATTGGAAAAACACTCAAAAAAGCCAAAAAAGACGGAATGGAAGAAGCTCAAATATATGAATCAATCGATCCATTAGGCGTTTTGACATTAAACATAGACGGTACAACATTAAACATCAATCCAAAATTGACAATACCTGAAAATGCTGAAAATTACTATGAAAAATCTAAAAAAGCTAAAAGAAAAACAAAAGGTGCTTTAATAGCTATTGAAAACACTAAAAAACAGCTTGAAGAAATCAAATCTAAAAAGGACAGTGCAATGGAAAACATTTCAGTGCCCAAAAAAAGAGTTAAGAAAAATCTCAAGTGGTATGAAAAATTAAGATGGTTTGTAAGTTCCGATGATGTTTTAGTGGTTGGCGGTCGTGACGCAAACAGTAATGAAAGTGTTGTGAAAAAATATCTAGAACCAAATGATATTTATTTACATGCAGATATACATGGTGCGACATCAACTGCAATAAAATTAAATGGAAATAAATTAAATGACAATCTCCTTAAAGAATCTGGTGAGTTTGCAGCATCATTTTCATCTGCTTGGTCAAAAGGTTTCACATCTCAAGACGTATTTTGGGTCCATCCGGACCAAGTTTCGAAAACACCTGAAGCGGGAGAATTTTTAGCGAAAGGATCATTTGTAATAAGAGGCCATCGTAATTATATTAGGGGAGCAAGATTAAAATTAGCTGTAGGAATAGTTGATTATGAAGGTAAACGAATTATGGCAGGTCCAATTGAAGCTTTAGAAAAGCACAGTCAAAATTTTGTTGTTTTAAAACCAGGTTTTACAAAAAAAGAAGCAATAGCTAAAAAAATATTGCATAAAATAAATGAAGACGATTTAATAACTCTTGATGATATAATAAGAGTGTTGCCGTCTGGAAAATGCGATATTGATGAAGAGTATCATCAAAGAAAAAAATATGAAAAAAATTAATCCTGATAGTTTTCAGGATCAAACTCAAAATATTCATCCGGATTCATGACCACTACATCAATGTTAGGGTTGAATTGACTAACAAAATTAGCAAAAATTGCAGGGTCCTGCTCTATTGGAGGAAAAGTATTGTAATGCATAGGTATAACTGCTTTAGGGTTTAACCACATTGAAGCCAATGCCGCTTCAAAAGGACCCATTGTAAACTTATCACCAATAGGAACCAATGCAATATCAGGTTTATAAATCTCCCCAATAATTGTTTTCATGTCACTGAATAATCCAGTATCACCGGCATGGAATATTTTTGTACCATCTTCAAATGTTATTAAAAAGCTTGCAGCAGTTCCTCCAGGAACTGTTTCTTCAACAATGTCAATGTCTGAGGAATGTTTAGCTTCAAGCATTGTAAATTTAATATTTCTAAAGATAAAAGAACCGCCAATATTAACACTAATATTTCTAATGCCCTGTTTTGCTAAAAAGAGTGAAATTTCGTGGATACATGCAATAGGAGCATTAGTATTATTGGAGATTTCCAATGCATCACCAAAATGATCAGAATGACCGTGAGTAAGTAATATAATATCAGGGTTTAAATCCTCAACTGGCACTTGACAAGCAGGATTATTGCTAATGAACGGATCAATCAATATTTTAACATCATCATCGCTAATTATTTCAAATGCTGAGTGACCTAACCATCTTATTTCCATTATGCAGCACCACCAACACTATTCATGACAACAGATTCATCAAGGCTGGATGCAATATCCCATGTCTTTTCAAAGTCAGACCTAATATCTGAAATGGAATTCCTATCATCATAAATTGCACCATATTCCATTCCGTCAGGACCATCTGAAATAATCATCGCATGAGAATCATCAGTAATTAAATTAACGGTATGTACTTTAGGAACAGTTCTAATATGAACTCCCTGTTTTAAAAGAGAAGATATTAAAAACATGTATGACATATCTGAAACATCGAATTCATCAATAATTACTCTGGAATAAATTGTAGGCACATGAGATAAAAATCTGTCTGATAAATCATTCAAGGAAGGAATTTCCAGCATTATTTCTTTAGTTACATTCACAGCCAGATTATCGAAAGCATCCTGGGAAGATACTAAACTTTCATTATATATTACATAACTGTTAAGAGATTTTGGAACTGGAAGACTTTCAGGATCATTAATATCAATTTTAATATCCCTAGGTTGTGTAAATTCTTCAGTTTCTGGTTTATGTTCGACAGTAATCTCCTCGGCAGGAGCCTCTTGAGCTAATGCTTTTTTAATTTCATTAGATTTATCAGTTTCAACTATGAATTCTGGTACATCCTTGGTGAAATAATCTTCTTCACGTCTTTTAGGGGCTCTAGTAACTTTTAACGGTTTGTCATACCTAGGAGTGAAATGAAGTTGTCTGTTGAAATCTGCATCTTCATGTGGTTCCTGACGAACAACATTTAAAACAGCTTTCGGATTATTTTCATGAATATCTTCATAAGAAGTATCAGATGAAGGTTCCTGATAATCTTCAAGCATCAATTCATCATAATTTGTATCATCATACTCATTGAATTCTCTTCGAACATGTAACGGCTGATTAGGTTTATCAGATTTCCTTTCAAACCGATTAAGAGAACGAGAATCAAATTCATTTGAAGTAATAAATTCTTTAATAGCATTTGTAGTCCTATCTGCATTTGAATCGACAAAATAACTAACAATCATAATTATTCCGACAATTGAAATGACAAGACCAACAATTAATAAAATATCTAATAAGTTATATACACTAGTCTCATACGCTATGAGAATACCTACTACAAATAAAATAAAACCTGAAACTAACTTTAATGTATTTCCCACGATTTCACCCTTATCAATTTAATCACTCTATATTTAACTAATTATATTTTATCTACAACACTATTAATAAACCTAATGGAAAAAATAGGGAAAAATCAATAAAAAAATTTTTTCGTAATACTTTTTTAAAAAATAGTAATATTCATATAATTTGAAAATCTATAATTATAATTGGTGAAAATATGAAAAAAATAAACACACTCATAAATGAAAATTCCGGACAAGGAGCTGCAGAATACATTCTACTATTTGGTGGAGTGATTGTTATTGCATTACTTGCATTAACAATTTACCGATCCTATATGGAGACCAGTGACAGAAGTTTAAAAGCAAAAGACGACATCATAGATGTCAGAAACACAATATTGGACAACAGAACCCATGTATAAAAAGAAATTAGACAACAAAGGACAGGGAAGTGCAGAATTGATCCTAATAACAGGAGGATTGATTGTTATAATACTTCTAGTTGCAAGCTATATGTCCAACATAACCCAAAAAACGCAAACAACATTAAATAATTTGTTAAAAGAAGAAAGAGATTATTTAATAAATAAAATTTGAAAATAGGGACATTAACCCTATTTTCCACTAATTAATGAATTTAAAATTTCAGCCCATGATTCAGAATTAATATTGACTAAATTCATATCTGTTCTGGTCAATACTCTAATATTCTGAGGACATGCAGTTACACAAGCACCGCATAAATTACAGAAGTCTAAATTGGTAACAGATTTCCCATCAATAATTTCAACTGCATTACATGGACAAACATCCAAACAAGCATGACATGAGTCGCCTTTGCAAATTTTTTCTTCAGTTTCCACCAATTCAAGTTTGCCTTCAAATGGTTTAGTAACTGTAATTGCATCAACAGGGCAAATCTCAGAACACCATGAACAGCTGACACATGAATTCTCTATGATAAATGCCTCACCGGAAATTTCAGGAACTTCAATTTCCTCACGCAACATACAAGTTGAACAAACTTCTTTAATTGCATCTTCTGGACAAATTCTTTTACATACACCACAGTATACACATTTGGATGTATCAACTTCAATGGAATTATTCAGTTTATCAACACTTGATGATGCAATATTTTTAAGAGTAATAGCTTCAGCAGGACATAAATCTGCACAGAAAGAACAATAAATACACTTATCTTCATCGAAACTTATTTCACCACGAACTAATGTGGAAATATCTGGAAGTTTTCTTTCAAATAATATAGAATCTCTTGGACAGACAGATTTGCACCTTCCACAATAAATGCACTCTTCTTCATCAATAGTGGATTGAACTTCCCATAAAGGATAAGAATCATCATTTTTAATATTATTACCATCAATTGTCAAAGATAATGCATCAAATGGACAAGCTACTGAACATAACCCACAGAATACACAAGAATCACTAACAGAAATTAAATCCATCTCTATTAATCCTCGTGCAATAGGAACCAACGGACCCAATCTCAAGGAAGAAGTAGGGCATGTATCAACACAAATCCCACAACCAACACAAGTTACATCATTGTAAGACAATTTACGGTGTTCTTCACCAACACGCTCTATATCAAACATAAAAATACCTCATGCTTTAGATATAGCTTGATTTGGGCAATTTTGTATACAAAGTTCACAATCATCACAATTTTCAGGGACTATCTTTACATCCCCATCTTCTTCAATAATTGCACCTTGTTCACAAAGTTTAATACATAATCCTTGCACTGGACAATCTTGGATATGTCCACATGCCTCCGAATCAATTTTTACTGCCATATAACCACCTCAAATAATTTCATATGATTATTATTAAAAATAATGCACATGTAATTAAAAATTTATCGAAATGAATATATAAACATATCGATTATATTTCGGCTAACGAATTAGATATCCTCTATTATTTATCTCACCACTCCGAATACGAGTGGAAGAAATTGGATTTCCATCATAAGCCAACACAAAACTAACAACAACAATATCAAGAGGTTTCATACCTTTAGAAATTCTAATCTCATTAATCTTAACTGCAGTTGGTTCTGTCTCAGCACTTACAACAATAGCTTCAAAATCACCATCATAAATAGTAGTACCATAAGGATCTTCCAAAGGAACAACAGTGAAATTAGATTTATCAGAAAAGAAATATTTAAGATTCTTCATTCTCAATTCACAAGAATCAATATTACCTTTTAAACCTCCAAAATCATCTGAAGTTACACCAATCTCCACAAAATCTCCGATTTCAAAAGCAGTCGATAATAATTTCTTATGACCATCATGGAATTTGTCAAAAGTTCCTCCAACAGCCACTTTAGAATAATTTTTAGAATTCATAATATTGTCTCAATAGCTTGCTAATTAAATCTTTATTAAAACTATTATAAATTATTAGCTATTGAAAAAAAAAGGATTAAAAAAAATAAAAAAATAAAAGTAGAAAACTAGAATGGTAAACTTGTGTAATAGCCATGAAGACTATAAGTATCCGGATTCCAATTTACTACATTTCCAAACGAGTTTCTAGTACTTGTTGCATCAGCAACTGTCCAAGTATCTCCTACTAAAACTTGAGCCCATACGTGACCATAAGTAGCACTGGAGAATGTACATGTACCATGGACATATCTGGCTGGAAGGCCTGCTGCCCTAGACATTGCTACAACTAAATGTGCATGATCAACACAATTTCCAGTTCCTGCATTCAATGTACCAACAGCACCATATCTAGTATCATAATAGAAACTATAAGACACTGTATCCCTAACATAATTAAAGATTGCTTTAGCTTTAGCTTTTTCAGATGTTAATCCTTTAGTCAATTTAGCAACCAAATTCTTAATTTTATCATTATTTACTTGACAATTTGCAGTAGCTGCCAAGTAAGGTTTTAAATCCTTAATAGTATTTTTAGAATTTAATTTACTAGTAGTTGACTCAGATAAAGATTTTACAGCAGTATAAGCAGGCATAACGCCTTCATTTCCATAAAATGCAACAACACGTGCTAAAGCATAAACTACACCTTTAAATCCGATATTTCCCAAATCGGAACTTACATAATTAGGCATGATACCTTTAGACTCTGCAGTTTTTACTAAACTTTTAGCTACTGCAAGATAATTATATAAATTACCCATATCTGAAGCAGATCCCGGTTTTTTAGGACTTGCAACTTTTAAAACTGGAAGATTATCTTTATTATCGGATTTCAAATTAATTATAGCTTCGGAAACTAAATATAAGAAATCTGCAGTAGAATAGTATAAACTACCAATTTTAATTTTAGAAGGTAATTTTTCATTATCTTCAACATATCCTTTAACATATTTGGATGCTGAAATAATTTGGTTTAAAGTGACCATATTTAAAACATGGATTGTTGATGAACCAGAAGTTGAATCAGCAGTAAATTGAATTTTATAATCTCCCTTAGACAATTTACCTAAACTAACTTTAGCTACACCAGCATCATTAGTTTTAGCAGCATAATTTTTCTTATTTAAAGTAAAAGTAACTTTAACTTTTTTAACAGGATTACTTTTACCATCAATAACCTTAACTGAATAATAAACAGTTTTTCCAACAGATGCATATGCTTGCTTAGCAACGAATTTTGTTCCGTTTACTAAAATTTTCTTAGTTATTGTATCTGATGTATAATACTTACCATAAACAATAGTGTCAATAGGATAATAGCCTACTTTAGCATTAATTTTTAACTTAGCCATACCTTTAGCATCAGTTTTAGCATAATAATTCTTGCCTTTGAATGTGAATTTAACAGTAACATTGAATAAAGGTTTACCAGACATATCTTTCACAGTCGCTTTGAATGAAGATCCATCTTTATATTTCATGTTTAAATTTTTTACAGTTAATTTTGAATCCAATCTGGAAACAATAATCTTATTTGAACCGTAAGCATAATCTTTTGAACCTTTCTTATCATAAGAATATTTGACTGTATAAGTACCTGGTTTCAACTTACCAACAGCAAGTTTAGCAACACCCTTTGCATCGGTTTTTGCAGTATAGGTTTTACCATTTAAATTGAACTTAATTGTTTTATTACTTAAAGGTTTATCGCGTTGTTTAAGAGTTGCTTTGAAATAAGATCCATCTTTATACTTCATTTTTAAATCAGAAGCGGTTAAATTACATGTTGGGTCTCGAACATATAATTTACTGGATTCAGAAGATGAATAAAACATACTGTTTCCACGAAAAGTATACTTAATATCATATGTACCTTTTGAAAGTCCGGAAATAGTTATTTTAGCTTTCCCGTTCTTATCTGTAATTGCAGTTAAAATTTTACCATTATAATCAAAGTATACTTTTGCCCCATTTATATTAACATCATGTTTAGATTTTAAAACAACAGTGAAAACATATTTAGTTTTAGGGTGAATGTATGTTTTATATGGTGAATGAGTAATATTAGACTTATCCTTTTTGACTACAATATTATTGGATAACTTTTCACCAGAGTATGGGTTGACTGATGTAATAGTATGACTACCTACACGTAAATTGATATTTAACTTTGCAACTCCATTTTTATTAGTTGTTCTTGTATAATTTTTTCCATTAAGTTTGAATGTGACTTTAGTATTTGCTAAAGCCGCACCATCTTTTAAGAATGTTGCTTGATACACGGAAGTATATCCGTAATATTTTTTAATGTCACTTCCTTTTACAGAAGACAATACTTTAACTTTCTTTGAAAGAGAAGAAGCAGTGTAATTGGAGTTACCTGCATAAGTTAAAGAAAGAGTATAAGTACCAACTGATAAAGCAGCTGTTTTAATTGATGCAATACCTTGATTATTAGTATTTGCAGAATATGTCTTTCCGTTAACTTTCAAAGAAATCTTTTGATTATTTAAAGCCTTACCTGAATTATCTTTTAAAGTAACTTTGAAAACTGTACCAGACTTACTATATGAAGTGTCACTTACAGACAATTTTGTAGCTACTTTACTGCTATTGCCTAAAACATCTGAATTATGTGAACTTACGCTGACAACATCATCAATGTCGGAAACGGCAATAATTTCATTGGAAGATAAAGATAATTTCTCATCTGCGATAGAAACCAAGGAAGAGTCATAAGTTCCGTTATTATCCTCATAATCTGAAATAATACTGCTTGATAAAACAGTGTCAGAAGGATAATTTTCTAAATTATCATCATGAGAATTAACTATATTAGTTTCTGAGATAGAATCCTCGTTAGAAATTTCTAATTTATTTTGTATGGATGATGCATTAACATCATCATCTAAATTTGAATATTCTGTAATTGAAACATTTGTATTATCAACTGCACTAACTGCACTTAATAAAATAAAGAATGTCAGCACTATTGATAGAGTTAATGTTTTATTTTTTATCGAAATTTTTCCACCTCTTGGTTCTCATTACGAAAATTTTATAGTAAAATATGATTATACTAATGTATAGTATTTCATAATGAGTAGATAACATTATATAATTTATCTATATATAAATGTTTTTACAACTTAAAAATCTTAAAAACAAATTAAAAACAAATAAATCGTTAAAAAAAAGTTAAAAAGATATATAAATAGGAAATAAAAGAATAATTTTACTGAAATAAAGTATAATAAGATTAAATATCTTAAATTTAATTTAAATAAAAAACAATGGCATCAAAAATGAAATTTTAATTTAATGGTTTTTTATAAGAAAAATTAGAATATAATTATGTTTTATAAAAAAAATAGAAAAATTATTGATTGATTAATGAAAATTAATTACAATACTAACACTTATATCATAAACAAAGAATTTAAATTAAAAAATAAAAAAAGTCAAAATAAATAGCTGATTATATGTTATATGAAAAAAATACATTCAGGAAAAACCATAAAAATACTGAAATTCATTTTGGATTAACTTATCCAAATATATATAAGACTGCGATGTCTTCACTAGGTTATAACATTTTATACAATCAATTGAATGAACGGGATGACACATGGTGTGAGAGGATAATATATCCGAATACAAAAAGTATCGAATCAAATATGCCCATGAAACATTTAGACATAATCAGCTTTACATTGCAATTTGAAGAAGATTACTTTAATGTCTTAAAAATGTTAAAAGAAGCTGAAATTCCACTTAAACGAAAAGAACGTGGAGACGAGTACCCATTAATTATTGCCGGAGGCCCCTGTGCAACTGCAAATCCGATGCCTTTATCCGATTACATTGATTTTTTTGTAATTGGTGAAGGAGAATACATTCTAAATGACATTTTAAATGCATATCTTAAAAGCCCAAATAAAAATCTAAAGAAGTTTCTAGAAATACCGGGAGTTTATATTCCGGAATACAACAATAAGACAAAAATCGTTCTGGTTGATGATATGGAAAATGCTTATCACATTACCGAACCTATCATAAGCAAAAGTGATGATGAAAATTATCAAACAGTTTTCAACAACACAATAATGCTGAATGTCTCAAGAGGATGCATGAGAGGATGCAGATTCTGCATGTCCGGATATCTATATAGACCCACAAGAGAGACAAGTCATGAAAAGCTGATTGACATTGCGATACAAAACAGACAGAACACAGGATTAAATAAAGTCACTTTAATTGGTGCTGCAGTATCTGACTATAGCAATCTGGAAAATCTGATAGATGGTCTTGAAAAAAAAGGTTTTCAAATATCAACTCCATCACTTAGAATTGAATCAATTAACAAAAAAACATTACTGACATTAAAAGAAAGTGGACTTAAAACAATAACGCTTGCACCAGAATCCATTCCCAAATTGAGAAAGGTAATAAATAAGGAGATACTGGATGAAACAATTTTTACAGTAATAAAAAATGCTGTTGACTTGGACTTCAAAATCAAGTTATACTTTCTGATTGGAATACCTGGTGAAAATATGGATGACATTAAAGAACTTGCCGAATACTTGAAAAGAATAGCAGATATGCATTATAATATTAAAAATGTAAAATTTAGTATAAACCCACTAATTCCTAAACCTCATACTCCATTACAATGGGAAGGATATGATTTTAAAGATATTAAAAACAAAACTAGGTATCTGAAAAAAGAATTGAAAAAATATAACATAAAGTGCGAAAGTCCTAAAAAAAGTATGATTCAATATATCCTATCTTGTGGAAATAGTGGCATTGGTGAAATTATTGAGAAAACTTTGACAAAAACGGTTACACTAAAAGAATGGAAAGAACAACTCCCACATTATCAAATTGATGATGAACTGCCTTGGGATAATATTGATGTTAGCGTAGATAAAAGATTTTTGAAAATAGAACATTCACGACTGAAAAATTTAAAACAAACACCATGGTGTCAGACTAGTCCATGCTATAATTGTGGTGCATGTGAAAAATAATTACTAGAAAAAAATTAAATTACTATAATAATATAAATAATAACAAGTGAGGAAAAATTATGATTAACCCAGCGAAAAGAACAAATACTATTGAATTGTCACAAATTAGAAAAATGTTTGAAGCAACAAAGCCTGGTGCAATAAACCTTGGAATAGGAGAACCAGATTTTAATGTACCTCAAAACATTAAGGATGCGATGAAAAAATCAATTGATGATAATGAAACACAATATACTCCAAATAAAGGATATATTGAATTAAGAGAAAAAATCGCTGAAAAATTCAAAAAGGACAATGGCATAATAACAGATCCTGAAAATATCATCGTTACAGTTGGAGCCAGCGAAGCATTATACATCAGCGCTCAGGCATTTATGGAAGCTGGTGACGAAATACTTCTACCTGATCCAAGTTTTCTATTATATGAATCATGTATTAATTTAGCAGGCGGGACTATCGTTCCGGTTGACTGTAAAATGGAAAATGAATTTAAATTAAAAGCAGATGATGTTTTAGAAAAAATTACTGATAAAACAAAAGCAATTATTTTAAATTCACCATCCAATCCAACAGGAGCAGTAATGGAAAAAGAAGACATCAAAGCAATCGCCGATTTATCAATGGATCATAATTTCCTAATCATTTCTGATGAGATATATGAAAAAATAATATACGATAAAAAACATTACTCACCAGCGAAATACAGTGACAATGTTATTACAATAAACGGTTTTTCAAAAACTTATGCAATGACAGGATTGAGAATCGGTTATTTGACTGCAAACGAAGAGCATACTGAAGAGTTGTTTAAGATACACCAAAACAGTATTGCCTGTGCCAATTCCACAGCACAAAAAGGAGCTTATGAAGCTTTAACCGGACCTCAGGACGAAGTTCATAAAATGGTTAGTGAATTTAAAAAGAGAAGAGATTTAATAGTTTCCAGATTAAATGAAATGGGATACGAAACCGTGAATGTTGAAGGAGCATTTTATGTATTTCCAAAAATTGAAGATAAAAACTTTGTTAAAAAAGCTGCAGATGCTGGAGTAGTAACAGTTTCAGGAGCTGCCTTTGGATCAAACGGTAAAGGACATGTCAGAATGTCATATGCAAATTCCTATGAAAACATTGAAAAAGCAATGGACATACTAGAAGAGCGTGTAGTAAATGGATGATTTTAGAAGCAAAGCAGGTAAAAAAGCGGCTATAGTTGCTATAGTAGCAAACTGCTTTTTAACCGCATTCAATATAGCAATAGGAATAATGTCTGGAAGTTATGCATTAATATCCGAAGGGGCACACACATTATCTGATGTAGCTACATCTGTAATCGCATTTGTTGGATTTAAAATAGGTCAAAAACCTGCTGACGATGAACATCCTATAGGACACGGCCGTGCAGAAGCAATTGGAGGATTAATAATAGTTTTATTCTTAGGAATGGTTGCTTATGAAATAATGCAGGGAGCTATTGAAAGGCTATTAAATCCATCATTAATTACAACACCAGACTTTTATGCAGCAATAATGGCAGTTTTTGGCATTATAATAAATTTTTCCGTCAGCGAATATATTATAAAAATTGGAAAAGAAATTAGAAGTCCTGCAATTGTTGCAGATGGTAAACACCAAAAAACAGATATTTTTTCATCAATAGCAGTATTGTTAAGTGTTGTTGTATCAAATATGGGTTATCCTATTTTAGACCCAATAATTGGATTAATCATTGGAGTTTTAATCTTAAAAACAGCATATGAAGTAGGTAAAGAAAACATTGACCATATTATGGGAAAGGTACCTTCCCCCGAATTCATAAACAAAATTAAAAGAGTTGCCAATAAAACTCCTAATGCACAGGATGCACATAACATCAAAGTCGATTATTTGGGTTCTTATGCAGTAGTCAGTTTACATGTCAAAGTTGATGGAAATATGACAGTAGATGAATCACATAAAATAGCGCACTCAGTTGAAAAAAACCTCATAAAAAAGATTCCCGAAGTAAAATATGCTATGGTACATGTCTGCCCAATAGGATTGGAATACAACCATGACCAGGAAAATGATGAAAAATAATAATAACGCCGGGACCGGGATTTGAACCCGGGAGGTCATATGACCATCGGATTAGCAGTCCGACGCCGTACCAGGCTGGGCCATCCCGACAATTAAAAAACAAGTATAATAAATTATATGTAAAAACTTATTTATAAACTTAATTATTTTTATTAATGGCACATTCAGAAGTGGACTAATCTCAAAAATATAAGTGATCTAAAAAACCCAACTCCACCCCGGGATTCTACAAGCATCGCATGTTAATAGTAGAGCTGCTCCCTTCCGGGCCTGACCCATTCCCATATTGAAGATGACTAATTTTTACCCTCCAGTAAAAATCTCACCACCACCAATCCTGCAGGACGAGGTTTCTATGTTGTTTTTTCTAGGCTTATACTCTCTTAAAAAGCCGCCTCCTGAACTTCGACCGCACCAAAGGGGGTATGTGCTTACAGAGGACCCCTAACCCTCCAGTCTAGCCAATATTAATATATGATATTAATATTATATAAATGTTACCTAAAATTTCCTATTAAATAATAAAAAAATAAAATAAAAAAAATTTCTAGAAAAAAAATTTTTTATAGTAATTAATTAAAAAAGCTTAAAAAATAAATAAAATAAATAATACGAAAGTAAATTAAAATATTTCTTGAATAATATCCCCATCAGATATAATACCTACCAATTTACCATCTTCAACAACTGGAAGCTGATTTAAAATTCCAGAAGAAGAAACACATTCTTTCATCATTTTTATAGCGGATTCCAGACTGTCATCAGGTGATATTGTAATGACAGATCTAATCATTATTTCATCAACACTAGTTCCCAATTCATATTTATCAAGGATTAAATTATGACCCACATCAGTTGCGGTTATAATTCCAATTAATTTATCATCCTCAACAACAGGAAGAGAACTAACTTTATGTTTCATCAATTTTTCAAAAGCATATACAACATCTATGTCTGAAGTGGTTGTAATCACATCAGTTGTCATTATATCCTTAACTTTCTTGTTCAACATCATCTATTCCTCCGAATTTTTCAAGAATATCACTTACCATGATATCTATAGTTTCATTAATATCCACATTATTAATTATACGTGCATCATGAATTTTTGCCTGTTCAACTAAAAATTTTTGAGTTTTCCTAATAGTAGGGAAATAATCCATATACCTTTCAAGAGACCTTTTAACCCAAGGCTGCCTACATCTTGAATAAAATCTTTGTCTGTGAGATTCTTCATCATCTACAGTTAAAGTAAAGATAATAATATTATTATTTTCAATTAGTTCCTCTTTAACGAATCCTGGAACAATATGGACACCTTCAATGATAGTACTGATACCCTCCTTTACAGACCGCTCAATAATTGCTTCAATACCTACATTAACAACATCGACATGATTAATAAAACCTTCAACAACAGAATCAATACGAATAGAAGGGGTTCTTAAACTTTCATATGCATCAAAACTAGATTTATGAATAACTGGACTTAAATCTTTTGAAATAATCTTACGCATGACTTCACGAATCATATCTGTACTGATAAGATTCTTCAGACGTAATCTACTGGCTAACTCAAAAGCCATTGATGAAGTTCCAACTCCGGATGCTCCACCAATCAAAATAATCAAAGGTTTTTTAGAAGTCCTAAGAGACCGCCAGTTACAATATTTTTGAGCAATATTTGGGTCAATTGCTTTTAGATGGTTTAATACTTCATTCGCCAAATCAAAACTGGAAATTTCAGTAATATTTTTTTTAATTAAATCAGCTTCAATATCACTAGCTATCGCATGTGCTCTTTCTGTACCCAAATCTGCAACGTTAAGAGAACGAGAAAGGATTCCTTTTGAAAATGGTTCCTTATACTGTTTACCATCCACATCTCCAATAACCCAAATCATAATATCACATTAATAAGAATATGATTAAATATTTTAAGTTATTGTTAAATAAAATTTGTCATTTGATTTTTTGAAAAAATAGAAAAAAAATGAATAAAAAATTATTCATCTAAAGAAATAAGGCTTAAATCATAATTAGAACCATCTTTAATGTCAATTAAAATAGCACCATTATCTTTAAGCATTCCAGGATTAGCTACATCAGTAGTTTTTCCAATTTTACTAATTGATTTAGCTTCATGAATATGACCGCAAAGATTAATTTCAGGCTCAAATTCATGAATGGATTTTAGAATTCCAGAACTTCCAACATGTTCACCATTTGCAACCCTATCCGCTTCAGTATTGAAAGGTGGGGCATGAGTAACCAATATTTTTACTTTAGGAATTTCTGAATTGTAAACATAATCATAATTAGCTAATAAATCATAAACTTCAGCATAAATCTTATCATCATCCATTTCTCCAGGAGTATCGAATGGAGTAGGATTAGAACCGCCAAAACCAAATAGAATAGCGTCCCCATAAGCGATAATGTTATTATGAAGACAAAATGCCACTTCATTAATCGCATTACATATTCCGGTAGGGTCACAATTACCTGGAATAGCTATTACATCCACATCAAAATCTGCTACTTTATTAATAAAAGTAGAAACAAAGTCTAACGGTCCAAAATCAGTTATATCACCTAAAATTAATACTAAATCAATATCATTATTGTTTAAGTAATTATATAAATTTTCGTTTTCTTCACCGTGAACATCACTAATTGCTAAAATTTTAGTCATTTTATCACCTTATTGTTCTAAAAAGAAAGATCCCATCTCTTTTAAACCAACTTGAAGGTCAGGTTTATCTCCATGTAATTGTACAGTAACATCATCATCAAACTCTATTATGAGACCATTCCATTCTGCAATTTCCTGAACTCTTTCTTCAGCTAATGGAACTTTTAAATTTATTCTACCAGTAGTTAAACCAGGAGGAGTATTTACAAGGAATCTTGATTTGGAATTTGCAAATTCAAACACTTCTTCTCCTTGCATGGCTTGTTTAAATAAGTCAAGCCAATGGTCAACATATTCATCGCCTTCTTCTTCAGCCATTATCAAAAGAGTTCTTTGAATATTATTTAAAGACATTTCAGCTTTTGCCAAACCATTGATTAATTCTGGATGAGAAGGGTCTCTTTTATATGAACTGATAGAAGATCTGATTATACCCATCTCAGCATTAACTCCCTTAGGAATATCATAACCTTTTTTACTTAAATCTGTAAGGAGATGATGATTAACTAACCAATTTTGTTCAGACGGTAAGCTCATAAATGTCCACCTATAATTTTTAAAGTAGTATGATTGATTTTAGCATCAGCTTCTTTCAATTCATTTTCAATTTCGCTGATATTTTGATAGGAATCTAAAAATAATACATGGTGAGTTGAAGTACCTGCAATATTTAAAATTGCAATTTCATCACTTTGTTTTAATTCTCTTTTTTCAATAGTCGCTTTAAATTGAACATATGGTTCATATTCTTCTGGAAGGTCAGAATATTTGAATATTCCATCCAATGTTGCTAAAAACATAATTACACCTCTAATATATTTTAGTATATTTTATCTTGATAATCATATATAAAGATGATTATAGATTATTCGTATGAATACAAACAAAAAAAATAATCCATAAAAAAAAAGGTTATCAAAAAGATAACCATTACCCGAATTGTGTTTTCAAGGCCTAAAATAAAAAAAATAAAAGGATAAAAATCCTTAAATTTATTTAGCGTTTTCACCTAATGCTTTAGCGAGTGCAGGAGTTGCATCGATTCTTTGAGCATCAAATGTTAATTCTTCAGGGGATAATCCCATTGCTAATCCGTATAATTGAGCTAAGTGGAAAACAGGAAGAGCAAAGTCAGTTCCGTATTTTTCATTAACTTCAACTTGTCCTTGGTCAAATTGTAAGTGACAGAATGGACATACGTTAACAATTGCATCTACACCAGCTGCAGTCATGTGATCGAGTTTTTCTTTGGTGAAACTAGTAGTTACATCAAGGTCTCTGGATCTTAAACCTCCACCAGCACCACAGCACATCATTTTGTCTTTGTAATCTACAGATTTAGCACCAGTAATTTCAACGAGGTCATCTAAAATAGATGGGTCTTCTGCGTTGTCTTCAATACCGATGGTTTCAGTAGGTTTTAAGAAGTGGCAACCGTAGTGTACAGCAACATTTAAGTCTAAAGGTTTTTCGATTAAGGAAGCTAATTTTTCAAATCCTACATCATCTCTTAAGATTTGAGCAAAGTGTTTAACATTAGTAGTTCCTTTGAATTCTCTTCCAACTTCTGCTAAGTTAGCATTAATTTTTGCTTTTTTGTCTTCATCTTCTTTTAACATGTGGTTACATTCGAATAATGAACCGAAACATCCGTTACATTCGGTCATGATGTCAGCACCCATGTCTTCAGCAATAGTTAAGTTACGAGCTGCAATAGTAGCCCAGGTTTCTTCATCGAAAGAACCGAATACACCAGGAGCAGGACAACAAGATGCACCTTCCATGTCTTTTAATTCAATATCTAAAGCTTCAAATAATTTTCTGGTAGCTTTTTCAACACCAGGATAACGGTTGTTCATGATACAACCTAAGAAATATGCAATTTCCATATTATAACTCTCCTCAATTAAATTTATTCTTTTAATCCGCCGGTTGCTTCATCGTAACCGATTAATTCATCAAATCCAGTAAGTTTACAAATTTTTTGTACTTCTTCTAATGCTTCAGGGAAAGCGTGAGTAGTTGGTGGAATTTCAGCAAGACCAATTTTAGCTCTTAAAGCTTTTGTAGCATCATTGATTGGTACACCGTGACCAGTATTCATTACAAATACACCAGTCATTTTGTGTGGTTTTGCCATGTATCCAGCATGTGCTGCGATGTTACGTGCTTTTTTGATGATTTCTACAATTTTAACACTTCTGAGACATCTTTCTTGGCAAGTGTAACAGGTAGTACACATCCATAAAGCATCATCAGCAATAACTTCTTCTTTTAATCCTAATAAACATTTTCTGACAATTTGTCTTACTTTGTATGGGGTTCTTCTTCCAGAAGGACAACTTCCACTACAAGTACCACATTGGAAACAGTGTTTTACAGTTTCAATTCCAGCATCAATGAACTCAGCAGTGAAATCTGGGTCACGATTACTATCATTTAATAATTCTTTATCAGTTAATAAAGTCATATTATCTCCTTTTTTATCTTCATTTGATTTTTCTTCATTTTCATCAGCATCTACTTCTTCAGAAGTTTCTTCAACTTCTTCAGCTGATTCTTCAACAATAGATTCGTCAGATTCTACTCCATCTTCAACAAGAACTTCAGCTTCCTCATCAGCTTCAGTTTCTTCCACAATTTCTTCAGATGGAACTTTATCTGGTTTAGAAAACTTAACAACAGTTTCTTTTTCTATTGTGTCTCCTTCTAAAGTTTCGATGTCTTTTTTAAAAGTCAACTCTTTAGAACCATCCTCTTTTTTATCAAAAGATATAGATATTCCTTTGGTTCTTCCAGGAGTAACTTCGACATCATCAGATGTGTTTGAAACATCAGTTTTGATGTCTTTTCCTTCATTTTCTCCTTTAAATAGATGTTTAAGACGATTTACTATAGACATTGAAAACACACCTCGGATAATCATTGGATAATTTCCTCAAATCCTTACTAATATTCTTTAAAAGAACATATATAAAGGTTACTAAAATTTTTGCTAGTGTAATCCAAATGATTACACTATAAAAAAAATTTTTATTAACCTAAAAAAATATAACTATTATCAACAAAAAGAGGAAAGAAGCAAATGATAAAAAAATTCGAAATTAAATCACATGACGGTCCTGGAAGAATCGGAAAACTTGACGGAAACTTAACTCCAAAAATTTTTTACAAAAATCAGATGAAAATTGCTCCTAATCAGGGTTCCTCATACAATATTGACCGTGAAATTGCAGAATTCAATGTAAAAGAAACATTAAGATTAGCTAAAGAACATGTTAATGATGCAGATATCGCAGTTATTCAAGGATCCAAATATATTGATTTAAGATTAGAATGCATGAAACAACTAGAAAAAATAGGTTACAATGGTTTTATCATAGCTAATGGAGATGCTCTTCTAACCAATCCAAGAGAATTAGTAGAAGTAGTCACTTCCCTTAAGAAAGAATCTAAAAAATCAAGTTACTTTATTTTTTCATTTGCAGAACTTTCTTTTATGCCCATTTTAACTTATATGGGGATTGACGGATTCCTAGTAGATTCTGCGAATTATTACAGTCATTTGAATGTACTTCAAACTCCAACAAAAGCATATGATTTGAATACATACCCAATTTATGATGACATCACACAAAAAGAACTAGAAGAAAAAAACATTGAAAATATGGAATTTACAATAAAAGAAATCCATGCACATATGAAAAATAATTCATTGAGAAATTTAGTTGAAGAAAGATCAGGAACAACACCCCAAAACATCTCAACTTTAAAAATTCTCGATAAAACTCAAATGGATTACTTATTGGAATACACCAAATTATTTTAAAATTTTAAATGATTGAATGATATTTTTGAATTGCCTTTCAGATTCACCAGAGACATCTAAAGTCCTCAACTCAAAAATATAAATCTCACCATTTTCTATAAAGACATAAGTGTGGATATCAAAGTTTATTTCAGGAGTATCCATATTGGCATGCAACTTAATTGAATCCAACCCTGCAATTTCAACAAAATCAGAAGCAATGATTACTCCACCATCATCAGATATCGCATCCTCCATGAATATCTTATAATCATCAAGATTTGTCGCTGTTGGAAACATAACTGCATTAATTAAATTATCCTGACCTTTGGACAATGTCGCAATGCAATCTGGATTTGACAATATGTCTGCCTTTTCAACTTCCCATTCGTCGGGATATTCGAAAGTGATTTTTCCACTATTAAAAGTTCTCATGAATTACTCCTCTTTTTTGGATGTTTCAATAGTTTCTGGAGCTTCTTCTATAGTGTCAATATATTTTGAGAAAGGTTCTGGAAGTTTTGGCATTACTTCTTTTAAGATTTCAGCTGCATCAAGTTCCAATGCCTGTCCTGAAAGCAATTGATTAACGTCAAATTCAAATTCAAATGGTTTTAGTAAATCTTCAGTAGGTACCCTTAAATTAATCTTGTTCTTATTCAATATCATTTTAAGAGTACTTGTATTTCTAATCTGCTCATTCATATCTTCAACAGTACTATTTATCTCATATGCTATAGCTTTATTTTTCTCATTAACATCATGTTTGGATTTTTCAATGGATTTTTCCAAATCCTTAACCAAAAGAGCATTTCTTCTGTTGATATTGTCACGAGCTTCATCAATAACAACATTTATTGCATTCAAAATAGATTTGTTGAGTTCCACATTATAAGCCAAAATCATTTTATTTTTATAATCGAGTTCTTTAAAAATAGCTACTCTTTCATCATCGATTTTAGTAATTTTTTTGTTTAGTTCATGAATTTCATCTTTGGCTTTAATGAGTTCTTCCTTATCAGTTAACTGTTCCTTTAAGGAGTCCACATCATCAAAAAAAGAGCCCTTAAG
Organism: Methanobrevibacter sp. UBA188; assembly: GCF_905234905.1. NCBI lineage: Archaea > Methanobacteriati > Methanobacteriota > Methanobacteria > Methanobacteriales > Methanobacteriaceae > Methanobrevibacter > Methanobrevibacter sp. UBA188. The sequence goes on from NZ_CAJOJM010000003.1 coordinate 26,021, forward strand.
AGTCTGAATTTGGTCTTGAAGATTAGCAATCTCATCATCTTTTTCCTGAATTGTCTGATTAAACTCCTCAAGTTTTTCATCAGAAAACTGATTATCAATTAAATTTTCATATTCCTCTTGAGCAAGAACTTTCACCAATTCATTATCTTCAAAAGGATCCTCCTTTTTAAGACTTACTTGCTTTTGTTTAGATTCTTTTTCAACAGTGTTACCATCTTTATCTTTACTATTATATTTTTTAGTATAAACTCGGACAGTTCTAAATTCATCACTTTCCATTATTACACCCACTCTATAATATTAAATAAGATTAGTTTAATTTAAATAGTTAATTATTTATTTATCGAAAAAAAAGAAAAAAGAAAAAAAGTAATTTATTATTTGTTTTCCTTTTCAATCCACAACAACATAGCCTCTTCAATAGCTCGGGAATACCAACCAGTTTTAAATAACATCTTACTAGAGGCTAATCTGCGAAAATTCAAGTCAATATCATTATTGATGCTAATAGTAACACGTTTGTTTTTAGACATACAATTAGATAGTACACACTAGTTAATAAATGCTTCAGTGTTTTTTCAGGTCATTTTTCTATGTAAAAATGAATATTAGCATGATTTAATCTAAATATAGTGTGTATAAATGTTTTTAAAATTTCAATTTTTTAATTCTGAAAGATTTTGGAAAGTCATTGAATGTTTAAATCCAACAATATGAAAATTCATTGAATATGTGAAATATGATTAGTCAACCTGCTTCCATTCATTGTTTCCCAAATGTTCATATTTATTGCCGTCGGGACCTTCATGAATTTCTCCGGTGCGAATTATTCTACCTTCCTGTTTACTGTAAAATGCACCTTTATCATTATCTGAACCATCAGACATTTTTACACCTCGCAAATTTAATTATTAATGTTTTTTAATTTAAGAAAGTGCAATAATTGGCACAATCAAAAAACACAAATAGCAATTTTTTATTAAAAATTTTTAATAGTTTTTGTTATTTCAATTATATAAATTGATACCCTCAAATTTCATCAGAAACTATTCGAAAAGCATACAATTTACCCATATAGAATTTCTGACATTTTTTCATTTTAAATCCATTTTTGTAAAAAATAATTTACTGAAAAGAGATTTATATAAACAATTTCAAAAATAAGAATAGAGGTGTATCAAAATGACTATCAAAAAAGTTGTTGTGGCCGGAGGAGGAGTACTCGGAAGTCAAATTGCTTTACAAAGCGCATATTGTGGATTTGATGTAACAATCTGGCTTAGAAGTGAAGGATCAATCGAAAGAGCAAAACCAAAACTTGAAAGATTTAAAAATATCTATGTGGACACTCTTGAAAAAATGAAAACCGATGCCAACGCATATTGCAGAGGCCTAAGTAAAAAAACCGATTTAAGTGATAGTGAAATTGATGAATTGAAACAAAATGCTGAAGATGCATACAATAATATAATATTAACAACAAGTTATGATGAAGCTGCATCCGGTGCAGATTTAATTATCGAAGCAATCGCCGAAAATCCTGAACAAAAAATAGCATTCTATCAGGAGCTGGCCAAACATATGGATGAAGAAACTATTCTTGTAACCAATTCATCAACACTGCTTCCATCAATGTTTGCGGAATATACTGGAAGGCCTGAAAAATATCTTTCACTCCACTTTGCAAATACAATCTGGGAGAACAATACAGCAGAAGTAATGGGACATCCAGGAACCGATCAAAAATACTACGACGAAGTAGCTCAATTTGCTGAAGACATCAATATGATTCCATTAAAACTTAAAAAAGAACAGCCCGGATACATTCTTAATTCATTGTTGGTTCCATTTTTAAGTGCTGCTGAAGCATTACTTGCAAATGATGTTGCAGACCATGAAACAATAGATAAAACTTGGATTTTAGCAACCGGCGCTCCTGCAGGACCATTCCACATATTGGATATTGTAGGACTCACTACAGCATACAACATCATAATAATGAATCCAGAAGCGCAAGACCCGAATACAACCCCTGGAAAAATTGCTAAAATGCTTAAAGAAAAAATAGATGCGGGCAAAACTGGTATCAATGCAGGAGAAGGATTTTATAAATACTAATTCCTTCTTTTTCTTATTTTTTGATAAATTACACAAATCAAACAGCACCGGAAAAATAACTCTTTTTAAACCTGTTTTAAAACAGATGTACAATATTATCTGAAAAAATTAAAAGTATTACCTATTCGTGTAAAATATTACTACCATTACACTTTTAATAACAGAATATCATTAAACAAATAAATAAAAAATATATAAAATCTGTAAAAAATCAAATAAAAACATTTATATAATATGAAAATATAACTAATAAACGATGTGAAATAATTTTCATGTCTAATGATAACATCGGTCAACCATTTTATAATCTCCAAAATGTTTAGAATATGTTTCATTATGGGAAGTAGAAAAACTACTTCCACACTCCCCCTTTTTAAACTAATTTTCATCCAATATTTCAGGGTCAGCACCGGCAATCTCCACCAAATATTCGGCTTCAACAATGTGAAGTTTGGAAGGAATTATAATGCAGTGGAGAGGCCCCCCGAAATCATAGTCAATCAATTCTGAAATTTTGCCTGCCTTTACAATAACATCACTGGAACCGACACGGGCTATTCCCATTGCCAATGTATCTTCCCCAATCAGACCATCACGGTCCAAATCATTTTTAATGTTCATCAAATATTCCAGACCCTGATTTACAGTCATATATCTGTCTTTATGAGCCTGAATATCAAGCAAAACCAAAGTATGCAAATCCATCTTTAAGTTTTCTTCTATAGCTTCATAAGGGGATTTGGGATAAAAATTATAATCTGGGAAAGGTATTGTAGTGACTTTTCCGAATTTATACCCTTGAAGACCTGAAATCGCAGGAGCTGAAGAAAGAATTGAAGACCCATGAATAACTTCATAGTCTATTTGCTTTTTTGAGCACTGAACCAAAAAATCACTATGGGTTGTGGCAATTAAAGGATCACCACCTGTTATCAAAGCAACATCAGATGTCTTGGCTTCTTCGATAAATTTAGACTCTTCTTCAACTTCATTTCTAACCAGTATTTCAATTTTTTGACCTACCAATTCTTCAATAGCTTCAAAGCTTGAACCGAATAATCTTGATGTGAAAAACTCAGCATAAATTTTATCAACATTTTTCAAACATTCTAAACCTTTAATAGAAATATCCTTATGGTCAAATAAACCTAAACCCACTAAATAAAACATATAAATTATATAAGAATTTAAACATAATAAATCTTATGAAATGTGTAAAAGTTCCATTAAAAAGGTTAAATGACACACGAATAAAATTAATGGAAAATGGCCAAATGAATATGGAATATAAAATAAAAGCTGAAGAGAAATACGGATATATTCCCATCAATGAAGATGTTGACGATTATGAAATTGTAGATATTGAGCTAGAACCCATGAAAAGAGTTCCGCACAATTTTTCCGAATTGCTTGAAGGAGAACTAACTAACGAGGAAATTGAAAACCTAAGAACCTCATTTGATACCATTGGAGACATAGTGATTTTAGAAATTCCGGAGAATCTACAGGATAAAAAGCAAATCATCGGCGATGCGGCACTTAAATTTACAAAAAGAAAAGCAATTTACATGAAGAAAAGTGCAATCAAAGGAACAACACGAGTTCGTGATTTGGAATTTCTATCTGGAGTTGATGATTCCGTGACAATCCACAAAGAGCACGGCGCCAGATTGAAATTAGATGTGCGTGAAGTTTATTTCTCACCAAGACTTGCAACTGAACGAAAACGGGTGATGGAAAGCGTTAAAGATGGTGAAAAAATCCTTGACATGTTTTGTGGAATCGGACCGTTTCCAATCGTAATTGCCAGAAACAAAAATGTTAATATAACTGCAGTAGACATCAATGAGTCTGCAATCAGATATTTGAATGAAAATATTAAACTAAATAAACTTGAAGGTCATATCGAAACTTACTGCGGAGATATTCGGGAAGTTAGCAAGTCATTTAACTTGAAATTTGATAGAATAATTATGAATCTTCCAGGTCTTGCATATACTTTCCTTGACGTTACAGTCGATTTAATCAACGATGGTGGAATAATCAACTATTATGAATTTTCTGATTCATATGAACAGGGAATAAAACGATTAAAAGATGCCTGTAGAAAAGTTGGAAAAGAAGTGAAAATAATAAATACGCGTAAAGTAAAATCAACAAGTCCGGGAGAATGGCATGTCGCCATCGATGGGAAAATTAAACACTAAAAATCAACTTCCATCTTTTTTCTATAGTTAAGATACAATTTCACCAATCGTATTTAACTTATCACACTGAATCATGACAATTTTTCCATCTTTTGCATAGTTGAAATAATACCTCTGATGAGTATTTTTTACCAGCCCCGAAGAAGTAGTGACCGTTTCATTTCTAAAAATCCCTTTAACACCATTAATGGACTTATCATGATATGTTCCATCATTTAAAAGATTAATATCAATATCCTCACCATAATCATACACGCAAATATCTAAAAGCAATATATCATTTTGATGGAATGTTCTTTGTTCCTTTAAGACTTTATGATTTAGAATTTCATCATAATATGAGATATTTGATGAATTTTCATCCTCTAAAAACCCCCAGGAAACAGAAAAGTTAACCCCATTAATTTCAACATTTCTAGGTTCAGGAAGATGGTATTTAGAAGAGCCTGGAACCGGATCACCTCCATGATACATAAAGAGCACAGCCAAGCTAATTACAAAAAATACTATAACAAAAACAGTTTTTTTATCCATCAAATTACCAAGTTGGGTTAATTATTGGAAATTAATTAATTTAAAAAAAAATAGTTAAAAAAATAAAAAAATCAGAATTGGATTCTGTTACCAGTCCAATCGTCATCATCATTGAATGCATTGAATTTCTTTTCATCTTCAAGATATTGTTCCATATCCCTATATAATTTAACCCTGAAAATATCCGGATAAGGTATGTATAACATATCTCCATTTCCACTGGTTTCCTTTACATAGGTTTCTTCAAATTCAATGATTGAATCATCTTCTTTATTAAAATGATGAACTTCATTAGCACACAATATTTTGAAGTGTACAAAATCATCTTTTAATAATTCTTTAACTAAATCATCAATCAAAAGCGGATAATTTGCACTTTTATTACTTTTTATCTCCATAATATCTCCTCATTACAAAATAACAATAATTCAAACCATATTAAAACACAATAAAGCCATCATTCATTAAATTAGCTATTAATTTCTAAAATAATAACAGTCATATTCATAATAGCTTTTTTGTAGAAAACTCTACAAATGTTATATAAATATTTCAGAGTTATTATTTAAATAGTTATTGAAAATGATTAAAATTAAATAAATAAGTAATTTTAGCCAATTTTAAATAAAATAAATATTTTTAATTATCCAAGCGTTTTAAAAAAACATTTTCAAAAATATTGTAAAAATTATTATACATTAACAAAAATCATGCGATAAAAATTGGAAATATGGATAATGTTAAATTCAACGTCCATAATTTCCACTTAACTTTGATAATTAATTAAATAGGATCAATTATTCCTTTTTCAGTAATAATCCCAGTTATCAATTCTTTTGGAGTTATGTCAAATGCAGGATTGATGACTTCAGTCCCTTCAGGACAAATTCTAGCCCCACCATAATATCTTACTTCATCGCCATCCCTTTCTTCAATAATCGTATCATAAATTGATATTTCATTATCAAATGTAGAGTAAGGAGCAGCTACATAAAATGGTATATCATGGTGTTTTGCAGCCAATGCCACCATAAAGGAACCTACCTTATTTACGACACCTCCTTTGGCTATCCTGTCAGCACCTATTACTACCTTATCAATTTTACCTTGTGACATTAAAAATCCTGAAGCGACATCAGGAATTAATTTAACGGGGATGTTTTCCTGTTGCATTTCCCAAACACTTAAACTAGCTCCCTGTCCTCTTGGACGAGTTTCATCACATATTACGTTGATTTTCTTTCCAGCATCCCTTGCTGCCCTAAATACTCCTAAAGCAGTTCCATAATCAACACATGCAAGAGCACCAGCATTACAATGTGTCAAAACAGTATCTCCATCGTCAATTATTTCAGCACCATATTTTCCAATAGCCCTATTGGTTGCCATATCCTCTTCATACATTTTTAACGCTTCTGAAAGTGCATCCTCACTATTCAATACTCTGTCAACTGCCCAAAACAAATTTACTGCAGTCGGTCTTGCAGCCTTAATTTCTGTTGCTGCTTTTTGTAAATCTACACCCTCAATGTCAGCTAACGCCATTCCAAAAGCTGCTGAAACCCCAATAGCAGGAGCACCACGAACAGTCATATCACGAATAGCAACGATTACATCCTGATAATTATCACACCAAACATAAGTCAATTCATCAGGAAGCTTTCTTTGATCAATGAGTTTTAGTTTATTATCTTCCCATTCAAGTGTTTTCATAATTTAACACCTATAAAAAAAGTATTATAAAAAATAGTTGAAAGCATAATTAATTGTTAGTTTCTAAGTCCAATTTATAGACAATTTTTAATTATGCTCTCCGCCTAATAATATCCAATTCGGATTGATTAGAGATGTATAAAAATACATCTAATTTATATTTTTATTAAACTACTTAATAAATCTTTATATGAAACAATTAAAAATTAATGTTTTTAGAAATACCTAAAAACTTATGCATTTTCTGTCATTATAGGCACAACTTGTTTTTTACGTGACACAACACCTTCAAGTAATACTGTATTATCTTCTAATGTTACGCCATATGCCTTTTCAACTAGACTTGCATCTTTACCAAGTGCAATTACCTGTGAATTGCTGTTGACAATATCAGTGATTAAAAGCATGAATAAATCCAAATTCTCTTCTTCAATAATTTTATTTATGCCAGCTTCCAATTCTTCTTTCATTTCTAAAACATCACTTATGCTTGCAGTATTGACTTGATTGACAATGGACTTTACATTTTTAAAATCAATTTGTTTTGCATCCAATGAAAGTATTTCATCAATTGAAAAACTACTTAAATCTGTACCTGCCTTAAGCATTTCCAAACCATATTCCTCAGCGTCAATGTCAGCAATCTTTGCAAGTTTTTCAACTGCTTTTACATCATCATCAGTAGTGGTTGGTGATTTTAAAAGCAAAGTATCTGAAATGATTGCAGATAACATTAATGTAGCTATTTCCTTTGTTATTTCAATGGCATTTTCCTCATATAACTTGCATAAAATAGTTTCAGTACAACCCACCGGTTCAAATCTTAAAAATAAAGGATATGAAGTTTCCAATGCAAGTTTATGGTGGTCAACGACTTTTAAAATATTTGCATTTTCCAAATTATCTACAGATTCAGCAGGAGAATTATGATCAACTAAAATTACATTAGCATCATCTTCAACACTTTCTAAAAGTTCTGGAGTATCCATGTCCAGATAATTTAAAATAAATTCAGTTTCTTTATTAATATTTCCTAATCTGTAAGCTTTAGCTTCACTGTTGCCTAATTCCTTTTCTAAATTAGTCATTACAATACTTGATGTGATTGAATCACTATCTGGACTTTTATGTCCAAAAATAAAAGTTTCTACCATATTATCTTTCCTCACAAAAAAATAAAATCAGTATAATATATCTTCTTCATACAATATTAAAATTGCTATAAATGATAAAAAAATAAAAAAAATAGATTTAGTAATGACTTTGTGGAGTCATTCCCAAATGATGATCTTCGCTTTTTTTACCAGGTATTCCATAAGCATCCGCCCTACATTGAGTACATGCTCTGAATACTGGAATAATCTCTTCAACTTGTTCTCTTACACTTTCCATCATGGAACAGTCCGGACGAGAATAGTGTTTCATTTTAGCCAATGGAATTAATGGCAGAATATTCATCAAGGAAGCTCCTCTTTTTTTAACTTCCTTTGCAATTTCAACAATATGTTCATCATTTAATCCAGGAATTAAAACTGAATTAACTTTAACGACCATACCATTAGCTGCCGCCTTTTCAACACCTTCAAGTTGATTTTTAATTAATATTTCAACTGCTTCATAACCCTTATACACTTTTCCTTCATATTTTATGAAAGAATAAATGTCAACTGCAATATCAGGGTCAATTGCATTTATTGTTACAGTAACAGAATTTACTCCAAGTTCTGCAAGTTTATCTGCATATTTTGGAAGTAAAAGACCATTAGTACTCATACATTTGATTAAATCAGGTTGTTCAGTCGCTAATTTTTCAAAAAATTCAAATGTCTCTTCATTAGCAAGTGAATCTCCAGGTCCAGCTACCCCAACAACAGAAATTGGACCTTCAGCAGTAACTTCATTAATATGATCAATTGCAGAATCAGGATTCATGACACAGCTTGCAACGCCAGGTCTGTCTTCTTCATTATTAATATCTCTTGTACAAAAGTTACAGAAGATATTACACTTCGGTGCTACAGGTACATGCGCTCTTCCGACTTTATCATGCATTTTTTCATTAAAACATGGATGTGCTTTTGTTATGTGTGCAAATCTTGCACCTTTGTGTTCAGCCATACTCTCACCTCTCCGAAATATAACTTCGTTAATTTGTATTGATACGAACAAATATATAAAGTTTTCTACTTGCCATTATTTAACTCATCAATATATTCATGAGCCTTTTCAATCCATGCATCTTTAATTAACTCATCAGTAGCCACAACACACACGATATCTTCAGTAGACAAATCTTTAATAATTTTAAAACCTTCAGGCAATATTCTAAAGACCGCATCATAAATACGTCTTTGTAAATTAGAATGAGGGTCATCAACTACTAATGATTCTAACTCCAAATAATTACCAGATATTTCCAGTTGATATCTATTAGGTTGATAAATTTCATCCCTAGAGAATAATCTCCATAATCTTTTCAAGATATTTGGAAGATAGTTTTCATTATCAACTAAAATCATGGTAACATCCCTTTCTTTATCGTAAGTGAAATTAGCTACATCGCTAAATAAAACCACTTTAGAAGTTTTTTTCATTTTAATAGCTAAGACAAATACAGGATCATCAGGATTAACATAAGCTTTTAAATCATCTACAGATGCGCCAAGAACCAAATCTTGAAAGATTTGTTTAATGATGATTTCGTAAACTTCAGCACCCTTTTCATCATAGCATTCAACTAACATCAAATCAACCCTTAATCTATTTGTTATCTTGTCTGTGTCCCATTCCAGATACTAAAAGAGCTGCTCCGACAGCACCAATGTGTTGAGAATATTCAGGTACGATAACTTCTATTCCACCTAAGGTTTCGCTTACGGCTTCAACAAGACCTGAAATTAAACTTGTACCTCCCACTTGGATTAATGGTTCACGAATGTCAATTTCCTGAAGTTGCTGTTCATAAACTTGTTCAGATACTGAGTGACATGCCGCTGCAGCAACATCTGCTTTAGAACCTCCAGCTGCAAGAGTAGTAACAAGGTCCTGAATACCAAATACAATACAGTAAGAGTTTAACATTGCTTTTCTCCAATCTCCCTGCACTGCAAGCGGTCCCAGTTCAGTAATATCCACATCTAACCTACGGGAAGTCATATCTAAAAATCTTCCGGATGCACCAGCACAGATACCACCCATAGTGAAGTTGTCAGGAATACCATTATTAACAGTAATTACCTTGTTATCCATACCACCAATATCCAATACAGTAGCTTCACCTTTCTGACGGTCTGCCAAGTATACTGCACCTTTTGCATTTACAGACAACTCTTCCTGAATAAGTTCAGCGCCAAACTCCTGACCCATAGTGAACCTACCATAACCTGTAGTTCCAATACCATCAAGGTCATCCCAACCATAATCTGTTTGACCGAACGCTTCAGCAGCAGCTGTTTGAGCAGATTCAATGATATCTTTGGTAGATGTCCAACCAGTTCCAATAACTTCATTGTTTTCCATAAGCACTGCTTTTGTAGTGGTTGAACCTGAGTCAAGTCCAAGAGTAAGTCCTTCTTGTTTTTCACGGGCAAGAATATTTCTACGAGTTACGGTTGTAGCTAATGCTTCCATACGAATAAACAATTCATCAGCCTTTGTTCTTTCAGTGAAAGAGTAAGTAACTACTGGAATACGAGTATTGTTTTGTATGAATCTTCTTACTTCATTTCTAACCAATGCTGCTTCCGCACATCTAAAACAGGTTGCAATAAAAACTGCATCAGGTTTGGATCTGCCTTCAACAATAGCCATAGCCCTTGCAATCATTAATTTTAAACTTGAACTTTGGGCTGAAAATCCAAATTTTTCATAAGACTCATCAATATAGTCCAAATCGATTTCCGGAAGAATAATTTCAGCACCGAATTTATTTGCTGCTTTTTCTATTTCCTTTTGAATTCCACTATATTCTGTTCCACATGAAACTAAAGCAATTTTAACCATCTTATTATTCCTCCTCAGCAGTTTGTTCAAGTGAATCTACAAACTCATTGATTTGATTCACCATAACATATGTTTCATCTTGATTAGTTGGATAATTGAGTTCCAATACAGGAATACCTTTGTTTCTAAGCAAAAATATTGATAATTCATTGGTCCTTGCACAACCAATACAACCGAATCCATAAGGAGCTCCATCAACAACTATTGCTGCTTCAGCCTCATCTATAAGCGGTCCGATAATAGCCATTCTTCCACGAACACCAGATGGAACTTCAATAGCTGCATATTTAAGTCCTTTAATAGGATCTTCTTCAGTAATGTTCATTGGTGGAGAATCAATCTCCGGATCTTTAATCTTTTGTCTAATTTGTTTTTGTAAAACTAAAGGAGTATGACCTCTCCTTTCAAGTAAATCTGCCAAAATTAATGAATTTGGAGGATAAACTGCAATTTTAACCATGTTCTCACCCATATTATTTATTTTCTATACAATCATCCATAATCTTTTTAAATTCGTCAACATCAATTGGTTTTTTCTCTTCAAGTTCCACTTCTTTAGGATTTTCCAAAGCTTCAGCAACAAAACCAAGTATTCTATACTCTTTTTCCATTTGGTGGAATCCTTCCCTAGGCCCGAATCTGTGACCTCTGCATCTTCTAGGATCCCCTGGAGCGAAACCTCTTTCCTTAGTGAAAATGTGGTTTGGATCAAGTTTTCTTATTTCCTCAATTGCTTTGTAAACATCCTCACTTTTTCCACTAATCATGGACCCATAACAAGTGTTCTTAATTGTAAGAGGCAAATCAAGCATATGAAATTCGCTTACAATCTCTTGTTCACTTACATGAGCTCCCGGCCCGATAAAAATCATACGAGTAATTACGTCAGGATCCCAATCTTCTTTTCCCAAATCAGGACTCATTGTTAGATTCTGTGACATATACTACAACTCCTTCTTTTAATTTTTCAAGAGCATCATAATCAGAAACAATATCACCAATAATGTTTGTTGCTTCAAAAGCTTCGGCAGTCGGACCATATTCAAAATTATCTTCAAATCTGATACCAATCAAACCTGCACTTTTAGAAGCCATATTCGTAATACCGATTTGACCTCTTATAACCTTATCTACAGGGTTATTCTCAGGAACTAAACCTTTAGCAGATTTTTTATCCCCTTCAAACATAACAATATGCATTCCAGGTACTGCAAAATGAACTTTGATTTTACCGACAGGGTTCTCTAAAAGACCGGACAAACGTTTGAAGTATTTAACAGACCTTGGTGCATTATCTGCAAATTTAATCCTACATAAATCATCCTTATTAATTGATTTAGTAATTACTTTACCTTCTTTTAAAATATCAATTGTATGTTTAGGATTTTGTTCGACAATAATCGCATCATCATCAACCATCCCATCAATCAAATGTTCAACTCCCGCTTGAGTCAACATTTCTGTTGCTTCTTTTTGAGTTTTGTTTAAAAGCATTAATCTTTGACTTTCGGATTTTACAGTAATGAAATCATTTTCTTTTGCAACGTCAATAATTTCCATACCATTAACGATTTTACCTGCAGTAGTGTGATTAGGAGTTAAAACCCTATTTTCACGATAAATAAATAGTCTTCCAATACCCTTTCCAACATTTCTGATAGTGACTGTTCCCCTAAGCCTTTGAGTAGTGTGTTCTTTAGGCTTTTCGATTCCCTCCAAATCATAAAAGCCTATGAAAGATTCACTATCATAAGAAACTTTAATTCTTCCATCTTTGATTAATGAAAATAGATGCTCTACACAAACTGGAGACTCCTCATCAATTTCAAAAGAGATATAAGTAAATAACTCATTTCCTTCATCTAAAACAGTACTTAAATCAGATACTCCAATCATATCAGTGGTTGTGCTTCTTTCAATAATTGGTTCAATACCAATTATGGCATCATCATCTGTGAGATTTTCTAAAGTTTTCTTACCCCCAATAACACGGGCAAAAATACCCTTATTATATGGAGGTACACTATAAACGTTAGTTGTATTCGCTTTAAGTATGATTAAATGAGTAGACTCATTACTAAAACTGGATAAACTTAAAACAACATCCCCTTCAAAATATTTGTGTTCATCAGAAGTTGGTTCTAAATCAGTTACAACAGGACCAATAGCCACTTCAGTTGGAGTAGACCATCTTACATCCAAATCAACAAAATCCTCATATTGGTTTTTCCAAACATCAATTAAAGGTTTTGCTTCATCAGACTCGTCTAATTGGATGATAATGGAACCAGAATTTGTTTTAATTTTATACTTGTTTATATTTTTCTCAAGTTCCTTTTTTCCTTTAATCAAACAAACAATACTACCAGGAGTATATGGGGCGTTAGTTTCATCAATTACATCTTGAATTGTAGAATCCTCCGCCACATTTCTTTCTTCTCCATTAATTTTAATTAACATACAATCTCCTAATAAGAATTTTTAACATTTTATATTTATAATCCTTATATATATTAAAATTATTTATTTGAAATTCAAAAATTATATTTACACACAATTATAACAATTATAATAGTGGAGGTAAAAAAAATGGAATTTGGAAAAAAACATCTCTTTTGTTTGATAGTCATTTTAATTATAGCACTGTCTGCAATTTCAATTGCCAGCGCTTATACTGGAACAGGTTTTTCACATAACATACCCGGTTCAAAGTATTATGACATGTCTGCTTCAGATATCCTAAGCAAATATGGTAATACCGATTGCCACGTTGAAGAAAGCGCTGTCTGCACACAGGTGGTTGATGGAGATACAATATATTTGGACAATGGTAAAAAGATACGTTTCGTTGGTGTGAATACTCCCGAAAGAGGTGTTGAAGGATACATTACCTCTAAAAACTTTGTTCAAAAATTATGCCTAAATAAAGAAGTGGGAATAGATATTGACGATTCTAAAAACAATGACCGCTACGGGAGGACATTAGCGGTTGTTATTGTTGATGGAAAAAATGTGAATGAAATGCTTTTAAAAGAAGGCCTTGCAGAAGTGATGTATATGCCTCCAAGTGAATTCTATCCATATGACTGGGCAAATGGAGATACGCATGTTGCAAGCAGCCATTCATCCTCATCTTCCAGCCATTCACAACACACAAGTACTTCATCTTCAAGTTCATCAGACTCTGGAAGCTATGTTGGAAATGCCAATACTGGAAAATTCCACGATGCAGGATGCACTAGCGTCAGCAAAATGTCAGAAGGAAATAAAGTATTCTTTTCAAGTAGAGATGAAGCGATTAGTCAGGGATATGTGCCCTGCAAAATCTGCAATCCCTAATACAATCTTCCATACTTTATCTTTTGTACCTCTTTTTCAAATTTGTCGAAATCGAAATCATCACCAGAACCGTCAGAATATAGTAATCCTAATGAAAAAGCACGAATTAGACAAACTATAGGAATAATTATGCAGAAATATACTAAAAGTCCGACATATGGAACGAACATGGAAATGTAAAAGCATATGAATTCTATAATGGAAGTCAGGATAGGAATTATCAAAAATACTCCAAGCACTTTTAAAACACCTATGTTTCTAAGATCCCTATAGGATTGTGTAAAATCTACTGCCTTAGACAGACTATCATAATGAGCCAATCTGGCGGTTGCAATAAACTGCAAAATTGAAAATATAAAAAATACAATAGCAATTATACCTAAAATCAATCCCCATTGAACCAGAAATGAATTTAAATCATTTACTGAAAGGGACATGACCGCTCCAACTGGAATTAGAATTAAAAATAGAATCACGGGAATTATGCTGTAAACAATATCCAAAACAATTAGCTTTAAAGTATCTATAAAGTTCTTTTTAAGACTGACTTTTGGAATTTTAAATGATTCTTTTGTCCCATTTTTTACTACAGACAACATATATCCAGGCAATATGAAAATAAAAATAATTAATGAAATCAAACCTAAAATCATTACAATATTATTATCAGATATGAAGCCAAGCGGCAAAATTATGGCCAAAACAAATAGCAAAAAGGAAAAAATAAGTTCCTTGCCACTAAAGGGATACTTAAAAGAATTTGAAATAATCCTACTGAATTTCATGAAAATCACCTAAATATGAATATCGGATTTTTTTCTTGATTGAAAACTTCAATTTTTTCATCACGATATGTTAAATAAAGTGAATTGGAATCTGTAATTTCACCCACAACTTCTGCTTCAATGGAAAACCTTGCAAGATATTCTTTAATATAACCGCAGTAATCTTCATCAGCAGTGAAAACAAAACCTGAACCCGGATAAACCCGAAGCCAGTCAACCCATTCCATATTTTCATTTTTTGGAATATCTTCCAGATTAACAACTGCTCCTTTTTTGGAAGTTTCCAAAAGCATTTCCAAAGTTCCCAATATTCCAGGATTTGAAATGTCCTTTCCTGATTTGATATAATCGTTTTCAGCCAAATACTGAACTGCACTAATCTGATCGCGAACCAATTTTGCATCCTTATCATAAGTGGTGTCCCAATTTAGACTGAACATTTCATGAGGTTTGCCGTCAAGGTCAATTGCAACAATAACTTTATCCCCAACCTCGGCACCAAAACTAGTAATGATTTTATCTTTTTGAGCTATTCCAACAATTGCCACACCTAAAGAGTCGCTATCCCCATCAGGATGCAAGTGTCCTCCAACCATTGGAACGCCGAACTTTAAACATCCGTCATTTATGCCTCTCAATAAATCCTCATAGATATCATCATTTTTTATTGACATTATATTAACCATGGCTAGAGGCTTGCCGCCCATTGCAGCAATATCATTTACATTAACTAAAACTGCGCAGTATCCTGCCCAGTAAGGGTTAACATTCATTATCTGACCCCATATACCATCAGCAGCAATTAATACGACTTGATTATTACCAATGTCTATTGCAGAAGCATCATCCCCAATATCAATAACTACATCACCAGAAACATTGTAAGATTCCTTTAAAAGAGAAATGACGTTATCGATTGAACTTTTACGTGATACTCCTTCAAACTCTTGAATAGATTTTACAAGACTTTCCAAATCCACTTAAACACATCCGTTTAATCAATATAATTAATTTTGTATTTGCAATTAATATTATTTATTATTTCAATAATCTTTTGTTCAACTTGAGAGATATTTGAAAAATCAGAATTAATCTGATTATCGGTGAATAAATTCTTTTCAATAGCTTGTCCGCAGACATCATCAAAACCACTTTCAACTTCAAAGATGATGGAATTTTTAGCTTTGAATCCATTTTCCACAACCTTGTCCAAATCACCATCAGTAATTCCAACTATAGGTATATCAAATCTGTACAGAATATCAGAAGATATTAATGTCGTATCATCACCAATTGTAATAACCACATCACAACCCCTAAACCTGTAAACGTCCTCACCGGCATGGTCTAAAAATGCAACTTCAAAATCAGCATTGTCATCCCTTTGCAAAATGCGAGGAGTAACTTTGGCTTTTCTTAAAAGGCCAGTTTTAATAATTGCATTTTCAAGGTCAACTTCACCCAATTTTTCAACGCCATGCCCTTTTAGAGTTCCACCTACAATATCCACAATCACATTATCCTTTGCAATTAATGTAAGCTTGTCCGAATCAGTTTTACCGATGACCACACTGTTAACCATGATATTTTCACCAGGACTTACGCCATGAACTATCCTATGAGTATGATTATCAGGAATATCATCCTGTTTAATGTGGTTATCATAAACCTCTTCTGGAGTTATTAAAGTCAAATTTAGCCTATGAGCCAAATCCTTCGCCAATTCGAAGTTTCCATTCCAAGGTATGACACTACCATCATCCTCACCAGGCCTTTCAATTTGAATAACAGGAATTGAATTATCATCAATTTTTTGAACATAATGATTATAAACCTTATATCCAAAAACTTGGCCTGTAACATCAGATTTTCCATAATTAAGCAAAAAGATTACATCAACATTATCATCATGAAATATTTTTAAGGAATCGCTTGGAACCAGTTTTTTTCGAATATCTATAATGTTTTCCAAGCTGGCATCAATTACCGCAGTCCTGCCCATTGTTCCTCCAAGCCTTGCAGTAACCTCACCGTACTCCTTAAGCAAATCAATTAATTTTAAAGCATAACCGGAATCAATTATATTAGGGCCATGAACCACTACGCCAATTTTCATCTATTCACCTTAATTCTTTTTTTAAATATTTTAGATCCACATATTTCACAATCATCAAATGGATAATCCTCATCATATTCCTTTTTACATCCTTCACAAACCTTTTTCCAGTTATAAATTCCTTTAATTCCATCAGTAATGATTCCAGAATATGGAATATCCATTATCCTTAAAGTATTTTGTATGGTATAATCATCACTAATGACCTTTACATTTTCACCTTCCCTAAACTTCATATAAGCCAGTGAAATTAATTTTTTATCAGGAACAGATAACCTTAAAACATCCCCCGACTTGGAAATGATTTCTTCAACCGATTCCACATACTCGGCAGGAACATCCTGAATAGTCAGTCTATTTTCGGCAAGTGCAGCGTCAAATTTTAAACGTGACTCAAAATCTTTTATCTCAGAAGTTATTTCAGGGACTGTAAAATTATTTTTAGAATCTAATTGAAAGCCATTGATAAAAGCTGATGCATCTAAAATATAAACAATTTCCATACCACTATTTTTATTTTAAAATTAAATAAAACTTGGCAAAATTTTATTCAAATGGTGAAAAATATCCAAGAATACAGAATTATAAAAAACAGTTTAGAATACTACTATACTGCCCATTAATGATAAAATGAATTTAATCTAAATTAAAAGAAATAGGGGGCAAATAGGGATGAAATGGGGGGAAAATATGGTGGAAATTTGAAAAAATATATTTAAAATTTGAAAATATATCTTATATTGCAAAATAATTCGTGAATACGACATATGATATTCATGAATGAAAAAAATCGGAGGTCGAAAAAATGATTAATTCATATGATTTAAATAATGAAATACAATTTCTTGCAAAATCCGAAATTCGGCTAAAAATAATTGGCGAACTAGAAAAAAATCCAAAAACTGTCAAAGAACTGGTAAACACAACAAACATTACCTATAGTTCCATTTCAAGCAACCTGGTGAAGCTTGAGGAACGCAACTATGTCATAAAAAAGAAAAATAAGTATCACTTGAAGCCATTGAGCAAAATTTATTATAGAAATCTAATGGACTTCAAAATGAGCGTCGATTTAATAACCACTTTCGATGACTTCTGGGGCAGACATAACATTGACCAATTAACTCTTGATTCAATTCAAAACATCAATGACTTAAAAGATTCAGAACTAATAAAAACAACACCCCTAGACATTTACAAAACACACAATACAATTAAAGAAAAAATGATTACATCCAAAAGTCTTAAAGCTATTTTTCCATATCTCCATCCAGAGTATCCCCAATTGATTGAGAATATCCTGAAAAATAACGGAAAGGTTGAGATAGTCTTACCCAGAAACATGTTTTCTAAAATGATTCTTGAGATAAATGAGGATATACGAAAGCCTGCAACTGCAAAAGGTGATTTGAAAGTATATGCCACATCAAAAGAACTGAATCTATATCTGACATTATGCGATGATACAATGAGCTTAGGGTTGTTTAAAAATGACGGCAGCTTTGATCAGAACAGACTTTTAATTTCATCAAGTGAAAAATCACAAAAATGGGCAAATAATCTTTTTACAAGTATAAAAGAAAAAATGTGATTAAAATGACAAATTTACAGACAAAAAATCAATTAAATGAAGAGTACAAAAATATTAAATATATATTAACATCAACTATGCGATCCAAATTAATTTTGGCAATGTATAGCTGTTCTCGAAATCTAGAAGAATTGAGAAATGATTTAAAAAAGCCTTCAGCAACAATATTGCATGGCCTTAAAGAGTTAGAGACAGAAAATCTAGTTAAAAAAGTTCAAAAAAAGTATCAGTTAACATCAAATGGATTTCTTCTAGCTACAAACATGATAAAACTTATTGAAAATTGGTCAGCAATTAACAACAATACCGAATTTTGGGATAATCATGACCTCACATGCATTCCAAAGGAACTTCTAAAGAATATGCATCTTTTAAAGGATGCAAACTACATAACATCAACAACAAGCGACCTTTCTAATGCATTCAACAAGTATATAGACCTAATATCAAATTCCATAGAATTGAAAATTATAATGCCAATATACTCAGAAAATCACTTTAAACACATCATTGAGTTGTTAAATAATAATAAATTAAAATATATAGAACTAATAATAAGTGAAGAGATTTTAAAAGCAATAAAAATAAATGGAACTTTTAGAAAATACCTGCTTGAAAATAAAAAAGTAAAAATAATTTGCGTTAAAGAAAATTTGAAATTGTTTTTAACTTACTCACATGATTTCATGTCACTAACTCTCTTTTTTAAAGACGGGCATTATGATGATTCACAAATGCTAATTGGAAAATCTACCAACAGCTTAAAATGGGCCTCTGAAGTTTATTCAATATACAGGAGGTGAAAAAACATGGAGAATGATAATTCCTCCAAATTCATTTGCGAAATGAACAATTTAATTTTGGGAAGAAAAGGAGGCAACACTACTGTTAGAATTATCGATGAGATATTAAAACATCCTTATAATGCCAATCAATTATCAAAAGAATTGAATTTAGATTATAAGACCGTGAAATATCACATCTATTTAGTTTTAAAATCAGAAGTAGTTGTGCAAAATGAAATGAAGTATGGCACTTTGTTTTATCCTTCTCAAAAATTAATAAATAATTTAAGTGAATATGAACAAATTAAAAAGCACTTAAAATAAAGAAATGTGATATTATGAAAAGTGAAACTGCAAAGGAACATTATGATAATTCATCTAAAGATATCAAATGTGCAATAATTACTCTAAGTGACAGCAGGAAATCAAAAAAAGCAGATCTCTCCGGGCAATACATAGAAAAAGAAATTGAAACAAAATATTCCCTGAATTCAAGAATTATAATCCCTGATGAAAAAGAAGATTTATTATCATCCATTGAAAAATTAATTGAAGATAATGTTGATGTTATCATCACGACAGGAGGAACTGGGCTAGATGCCAGAGACATTACTGTTGAAACTGTAGAAGAGCTTTTCGAAAAAAGATTAGACGGTTTCGGCGAGCTATTCCGAGCTAAATCGTATGAAGAAATTGGTGCTGCAGCATTATTATCACGAGCAACAGCTGGAATATACAGGAAAACAGTAATTTTTTCAATGCCAGGTTCACCAAATGCTGTGAAAACTGGACTAAGTCTAATTATTGATGAACTACCACATTTTGTTCATCATGTAAAAAAATAATTTAATGATGAAATTTACTTTCATCATTTTTCTTTTTTTTTAATCAAAAAATTCATTGACAGTGATTAAAGGTTCAAGTGTTATGCCTTCTTTTTCAAATGCTTCAATGGCGCCTTCTTGTCTGTCAACAACAACAAATGCTCTTTTTACATTACCGCCATTGTCTTGAATAGCTGTAATTGCTTTTAAAAGTGAGCCACCAGTAGTTGATACATCTTCAACAACAATAACATTATCCCCTTCTAAAAGTTCACCTTCAATTAATTTTGAAGTTCCGTATCCCTTTTTTTCTTTACGAATCATTAATAAAGGAAGTTTAGATTCAAGAGAAACTGCAGTAGCTATAGGAACCGCACCTAATGCAGGACCTGCAACTTTATCAATGTCCTCATCTTTAATCTTATCACTAATCAATTTGGAAATTGTAGACAAAATTTCAGGTTCTGTAATGGCTTTTTTCATATTGATATAATAATTGCTCTTTTTACCAGAAGATAATGTAAAGTCGCCCTCAAGGAAAACTTCATTATCCTTCAATAAATCGATTAGATATTCTTTTGATATCATGTTAATCAATTATAATAAATCATCTTCGCCTTTAAGCAAAACTTTATCACCAATTACTTTTACAAGTTCCATTGGAATTACGTTTTCGCTAGCTTTAATCTGTTCAGAGAATCCTGTTTTTTTAATTACAAGGTCAGTAATTTCAAAAGTATCCTTATCAAAAAGCACATCATTAATTTTACCGACGATTTGAATATCTGCATCAAGAACTTCTTTTCCAAATAGTTCATCTTTAATTCTCATGTAATCACCAAAAAATTTTTATTAATATATATTTATTAGTTCATTCCCTATTATATACTTATTTTTGATTCAAAGGAAATTTTGACTTGAAAATAGCAAATTGTTTTAAATACAAACAACATATTAACAATGTAATCAGGTGAATCTATGGAAAATAACAATTTTAGTGTATCCCAAATAAATTCATACTTAAAGAAAAAGTTCAACATGGACCCTAAATTAAAAAATATCCAAGTCAAGGGAGAGCTTTCAAATTATAAATCTTACGCCAACGGCCATGATTATTTTACACTAAAAGATGAAAATTCACAAATTAAAGGAGTTTTATATAAAGGAAGAAAAAGGAACCTTGAATTTGAACCTGAAAATGGAATGAAAGTAATAATCAAAGGCAGCATTGAAGTTTATGAAAAAAACGGATATTATCAGCTGAAAGCCAATACAATCAAAAAGGATGGAATTGGTGATTTGTATATAGCCTTTGAAAAGCTAAAGAAAAAGCTTCAAAGTGAAGGATTATTTGACAAAGAACATAAAAAAGAAATACCAAAGTATCCCAAAAGAATTGGAGTCATAACTGCCAAAACCGGAGCAGCCATTAAGGATATAATCACAACCATCAACAGAAGATATCCCCAATGTGAAATTTATGTTTTCTCAACATTGGTTCAGGGAGATTTCGCAGCTCCCCAAATTGTAAGCCAACTGAAAAGATCACAGAAATATGATTTGGACACCATTATCATCGGCAGAGGCGGAGGAAGCATTGAAGATTTATGGCCATTCAATGAAGAAATTGTTGCAAGAGAAATATTTGATTGCAAAATACCAATAATCAGTGCTGTAGGACATGAAACCGATTTTACAATATCTGATTTTGCAGCTGATTTGAGGGCACCTACACCAACTGCTGCGGCTGAACTTGCAGTTCCCCAAACGGACGAATTGAATAACAGAATATATCAAATCAGTAAAAGATTAACTAAAATCATAGAAAATAAGATTTCAAACAATAAAGAAAGATTAGACAATATCTGTAAAAAACAGATTATTAAAAATCCCGAATCAATCTATGATATCAAACAGATGCACCTGGACCAGTTAATAAATAACCTTGATCACTCTTCAAAGGACATAATCACTAAAAATAAAAGCAAGCTACAGCTTCTTGAAAATAATGCCGTGCTGAAAAATCCAAAAAACATTTACGAGAACAAAAAAACACACCTCAACAACCTGATAAAGAATCTTAACTATTCATCAAAAAACATAATAACAGAAAACAAAAACAAATTAGAGATAATAAAAAGCTCAAAAATACTGAAAAATCCAAATGATATTAAAAATAAAAAAGAAGAAAGACTTATAGTTAATGTTGACAAGTTATCAATTTTAAATCCTCTACTGACATTGAAAAGAGGTTATTCAATAGCCAAATCGAAAGATAAAGTGATAAAAAGCGTGAAAGATGTTGAAAGTGGAGATGAAGTAGACATCAAAGTTGATGATGGAACTATAAATACAAAGGTGATATAATGGAAAATTTAAGTTTTGAAGAAAGTTTAGAAAAACTGGAAGAAATTGTAAACAAATTAGAAAGCGGAAACGTCCCCCTTGATGATGCGATTGATGAATTCAACAATGCAATGCAACTTGTAAAAGTATGTAACAATAAGTTAAACAATGCTGAACAGGCCATTGCTAAAATAGTTGAAGATAACGGAGAGTTAATCGATTTCAATATTAACGAATGAAATAGTCTATCCAATACTCCAACAATTTTTTTATTGGATAGCTTTCACATTTATTCTTAATCGAAATGGACAGTTTCCTGGCTTCATCCCTTTTAATTAAATTGGCATCAACTTCATCAATTAAATTTAAAATGGATGATGTTATGGCAACATTATCCTGTTTTTTCATATCCTTTTGCAATAATTTTATAAATTCAAATTTATCATAATCCAAATTATTATAAAATTCATTGATATCCAAATAATATCGATTTAACCTAACCAATGCATTTGATTGAGACTTTTGAGAAATCCAAACCTGTTTTTTTATAGCTTTTTTAGTTGATTCAATAACGCTTTTAGCAATCAGCTCCCCCAGTTTTGAATGCTTGCCTGCATTTGTTAAAGTGTTATCCGATTCAAGATTGGAAAAGATTGCTATACCATCAGTACCTGTACCCGTTGCATATCCGTTGGAATACTGGGAAGGTATTTTCAAATCATTCAATGCCACCGTTTTCGCTTCGGTTGCAGTCATAACCGCATCAATTAGAGTATCATCATTTAAGGCAACATTGGTTAAAATTATCGTATTGATTGTGCCGAATTTACCATATTCCTCATAGTAAGAAGAGGAATCACCTGCCCGTGAAGCGTTTGTTCTCACGCCCGCTGTCGTAAGGACTGTAATTTCTAAGTTTTTAAAAGATTTTTCAACAATGCTTACATTATTCATTTTTGCAAGAGTGATAAGGCCAGTGGATTGTTTATAATCAATATCAAAATTATTGCAGAGATTAATCAAATATTCCCGCACATCATGGTCAGTTAAATAATCAATGTTTTCTTGAGACAAATGATGATTAAAGACTGATTTTAGATTAGTTGAAATTCCACCATTTAATTTGGATGTTGAAATTCCCCTACGTTTAACTGAAAACTTAATAAAAATAGTGTCTTTTAAATAATATACTTCATCATCAAGTGATGTTTTGAAAATAAGCCTGTGCTTCATAAAAATAAAAAAAGAAAAGAAATTATAAAAATTTCTTTAGATTTACATCATTGGAGGCATTCCGCCCATTGCGGAAGGATCCATACCCATGTCTTCAGGGCCTTTTGTGGATGCAATTACATCATCGATTCTTAAAATCATTTCAGCTGCTTCAGATGCAGATTGGATTGCTTGTTTTTTGACACGTTTAGGTTCAATTACACCAGCTTCTTTCATATCTGCTACTTCACCAGTGAATACATCTAATCCCATGTAGAATGAGTCTTCTTGTGCAGCTCTTAAATCTACTAATGAGTCGATGCTGTCTAAACCTGCGTTTTCAGCTAAGGTTTTTGGTACGATTTCTAAAGCTTCTGCAAATGCGTTTACAGCTAATTGTTCTCTTCCAGAAATGGATTCTGCGTAATCTTTGAGTTTTTTAGCCATTGCAATTTCAGGAGCTCCTCCACCAGCAACAACTTTGTCATCTTCTACAGTAGCTGCTACAACACCGATTGCATCTTCAATTGCTCTTACAATTTCATCTACAATGTGTTTGGTACTACCTCTTACGAATAAGGTTACTGATTTTGCACCGGAACATTCTTCTACGAAGATCATGTCTTCACCGGAGATTTTTCTTTCTTCAACAGTTCCAGCAATACCTAAATCATCTTCGGTTAAGTCATCTAAGTTAGTTACAACATTAGCACCGGTTGCTCTGGATAATTTTTCAATGTCAGATTTTTTAACTCTTCTTACAGCTAAAACGCCAGCTTTGGATAAGTAGTGTTGTGCTAAATCATCAATACCTTTTTGTGCGAATAATACGTTTGCACCAGCGCCAACTACTTTATCTACCATGTCTTTAACCATTTTTTCTTCTTGTTCAATGAAAGCTTGCATTTGAGCAGGGTCAGTAATGGTAATTTCAGCGTCCATTTCAGTTTCTTTTACTTCTAATGGAGCGTTGATTAATGCGATTTTTGCATCTTTGATTTCAGATGGCATACCTGGGTGTACTCTTTCTTTGTCTACAATTACACCTTCAACTAAGTTGGATTCTTCAACAACAGCACCATCTTTTTTCTCGATTTTGATGTTATCGATATCAACTTCACCGTCTTCTTCTACTGCTTCAACAGCTTCAACGATTAATTTTGCTAATGGTTCACGTGCTGCTTCGGTTCCTTTACCAGTCATAGCAGTCATAGCTACTTTGAGTAAAATTTCAGAATCTACATCATCGATTGCGATTTCATCTAAGATTTCTTGTGCTTTTTCTGCTGCTTTTCTGTATCCCATAGCTATGATAGTTGGGTGAATGTCAGAATCGAGTAAGTTTTCGGATTTTTTTAATAATTCTCCAGCAATGATAACTGCAGTAGTAGTTCCGTCTCCAACTTCGTCTTCTTGGGTTTTTGCAACTTCTACGAGCATTTTTGCTGCAGGATGTTCAATATCCATTTCTTTTAAGATTGTTACACCGTCGTTGGTTACTACAATATCACCAAGTCCGTCAACTAACATTTTGTCCATTCCTTTTGGACCTAAAGTAGTTCTTACAGTTTCAGCTAATACTTTTCCAGCTAAAATGTTATTTCTTTGTGCATCTCTACCGACAGACCTGTTAGTACCTTCAGGTAAAATAAAAATTGGTTGTCCTTGTGCCATTAATAATCACCTTTTTTTAATTTTATAAAATAAATTAGATCAGTTTAAATATCAACATGAGAAAATAAGTTTTAGTGTTGACTAAACCTTTCTACATAATACATGAGTTTAAGGTTATATAAATACTTTATGGTATAAAGTAAATAAAAGTAAGAAAAATAATATCAAACATTATCCCAAAAAAATTAATCCAATATAATGAGATTATGCTTTGATAATTTTAACAGATTTGAAATAAAAACATCGAATAATTACAGAAAAAATAAAAAATTATAAAGTGAATCACCAAAAAAAACACATACCCACAAGAGCATATAGATACATTCACTAACAAAGTGGAATTATATTGAAAAAAATAAAAGGGTAGAATTATCTACCTTGTTTTTTCTCTAATCTAAAAGGAGGAGTTGAATCCATGGTTTCATAAGCTTCTTGTTCTTCTTGAAGTTCATTAAAGAAAGTATTGATTTCTTCCAGCCTTTTAATTTTATCATTTTTCCTATTTAACTCGTTTTGAAGTTTAATATAATCTTCTTTTGGAATAGTTTGTTCCCTTAAATATTTAAGTTCACTATCTTTTGAATTAATTTCGCCCTGAAGTTCAGTTTGAAGGGAAATGTAATCCTCACGAGGAATAGTTTTTTCTTTTAAATATTCAAGTTCCTTATCTTTAGCTACAATTTCAGTTTCCAATTTGTTTTGAAGAGAAACATATTCTTCACGAGGAATAGTTTTTTCTTTTAAATATTCAAGTTCTGTGCTTGTAGCAGCAAGTTTAGTTTCCAATTGGTTTTTAACAGAAATATACTCTTCTTTAGGAATTGTTTTTTCTTTAAGATTATTTAATAATGTGTCCAAATTACTAATTTCAGTTTCAAATTTGGATTGCAAATCATCATACTCTTCTTTAGGGATAGTTTTTTCTTTTAAAGTAGCAATTTCTGCATCCATTTCACTGATTTCAGATTCGAATTTGGATTGCAAATCATCATACTCTTCTTTAGGGATAGTTTGTTCTTTTAAAAGATTTATTTGATTATCCCTTTCAGAAATTTCACTATCTTTAAGTGAAAGTTCACTATTCTTAAGCTCGATTTGTTTTTCAAGTTCCATGATTTGATTTTGAACTTCAACGTTATTCTCTAGTTTAATGATCTTGATTTTATACTCATCGATTGTTCTTGAAAGAGAATTAATTTGAGCATCTTTTTCAGCTACGCTTCTGAAAGATTCGTTCAACCTTTCATTAACATCAGCCAATTCCTTTTTCTTATACTCTTTCAGTTGTTCAGCAAAATATTCCTTGATTTCATCAAGAGAATTATTTACATAATCCAACTCATAAATCCTGTCTTCTTGATTTTTAATCAGAATATCCTTTTCATCAAGTTGTTTTTTCAAAAGATTAATTTCATCTTCAGCCTTGAATTTAATAACAGAAACTTCTTTTTCTTTCTCTACAATGTCTTTTTCGAGTTCTTTTATCCTTAATGGAGTGTTATCATTTGCTCTTTCGACTTCGAGCTTTGTTAATTCTAATTTAAGCCGATTAAGCTCCAATAGGCAAGACCGAATTAAAGATTGTAATGTATCTTTTTCAGCATCAATTCCTATTTCCATTCTATCCCTTAGTTAAAATTTTTATCCCAATACCGATTTCAAATTACAAATATTAATGAATTTGAAAATTTCGATATATTGTACAATATAATTCCTTGATATAAAATATTAATTTTATACTATTTAAATTAAACCCTTAAAATAACCTAAAAATAAAATTAAAAACAATAAGAAAACAGATTGAAAAAATAAAAAATATTAAAAAAAATAATAGAAAAAAAGAGATAAAATCACAAGATTTTATCATTAATCAATTCAGCATTCAATATAGAAGCTCCAGCAGCACCACGAATAGTATTATGACCTACAAGAACATATTTAAAGCTATTATCAAATACTGTGTCTTTTCTTAATCTACCAACACTAACAGCCATACCATTTCCTGCATTTCTATCCATTCTAGGTTGTGGCCTGTTTTCCTCTTCACGAACAATCACAGGATTTTCAGGAGCTGAGAATAAATCAAGTTCTTGTGGCAATCCTTTGAAGTTAGCCATACTATCTTTAACATCTTCAATGTCAAAGTCATCATCCAACTCAATGAACACCGCTTCAGTATGACCATCAATTACAGCTACCCTATGACATGATGCACTTAATTTGAAATCTGCACGAACCACATCATTACCATCATAAGAACCTAAAAGATACAATGATTCGCTTTCCATTTTCTCTTCTTCACTTCCGATATATGGCACGAGATTATCTACAATAGCCATTGACGGAACACCATTATATCCTGCGCCGGATACAGCCTGCATGGTTGAAACTCTAATGGAGTTTACATTAAAATTATCAACAACAGGTTTTAATGTTAAAGCTAAAGCAATAGTGGAACAATTAGGATTGGTAACAATGAATCCGTCCCAATCATTTTCCTTTTGTTGAGCATCAATCATATCTAAGCATTCAGGATTTACTTCAGGAATTACTAATGGAATATTCTTTTTCATCCTGTGAGCGCTGGCATTACTTGCAACAACATAGTCTTTAGCAAATTCTTTTTCAACTTTTAGTGCAAAATCAGTTGGAAGAGATGAAAATACAATATCCACATCATTATCCATTGCATCAGGATTAGTTTCAACTACTTCAATGTCCCTAACAGATTCTGGCATTTCATTATCCATATACCATGTTGTGGCATCTTCATATCTTTTACCAGCAGACCTTGAAGAAGCAGCCAATGCAGTAATTTCAAAATCAGGATGATCAGCTAACAATTGTATAAATCTTTGACCTACCATTCCTGTAGCACCAAGAATACCAACATTTACCATATTAATCACCTATTCTAAACCTAAAACATCATTCATACTGCTTACAACACCTTTTTCAGCAGTAGGAACAAAACGAATTGCTCTAATAACACCAGCAATAAATACTTCTCTAGTATGAGCTTGGTGTTTAACTTCTATTCTTTCACCGTCACCAACAAACATTACAGTGTGGTCACCTACGATATCTCCACCACGAACAGCATGGATACCAATTTCTTCCTTGGTTCTTTTTCCAACCATTCCTTCTCTGCCGTAAACGCCAACTTCTTCTGGGTCACGGTCAAGAGCCTCTGCAATTACTTCAAATGCAGTAACTGCAGTTCCGGATGGTGCATCCTGTTTTTGATTGTGATGCGCTTCAATAATTTCAATATCAAAATCATATAATAATGGAGCTAACTTCTTTAAAGTGTTGAAGAATACATTAACTCCGATAGCCATATTTGATGAAATAACTGCAGAAACATTATTTTCTTTAATGTTTTTGATGTTCTCTTCCATTTGTTCTTCTGACATTCCAGTAGTACCGACAACAACGGAAACTCCACATCCAGTTGCACGTTTAATAGTATCAACAGCTGCATGAGCGATTGTGAAATCAACAAGAACATCTGCACCGGATGACTTTAATGCTTCTTCCAGATTTTGAGAGCCAGTAATTTTAACGCCCATTTCACCAATTCCAGCCTGAATTCCAGCATCTTTTCCTTCAAGAGGAGTATTTGGAATTTCAATAGCTGCAACAACTTCCATATCATCTTGTTGTGATATTTTTCTAATAATACCGGAGCCCATTCTTCCTGCTGCTCCAGTAACTGCTACTTTAATCATAATATAACCTTTTTAAATTAAATTAGAATCTTTTAATGCTTTTTTAAGTTGTTCTAAATTTTCATCTTTCATGTCGACTAACGGCAATCTTAAAGGACCAGAAGGAAGACCCATAAGATTCATTGCGGTTTTTACAGGCACTGGATTACTTTCTATGAAAAGAGTTCTGATTAATTCAACCATTTCATAGTGAAGTTCCATTGCTCTTGTGTAATCATCATTTAAGATGCTGTCAACCATCAAAACCATTCTTTTTGCATCAATATTAGCTGATGCACTAATAACACCTGTTCCACCTACAGCCATAATAGGCAATGTTAAGGAATCTTCACCGGAAAGTATGTTGAAGTCGTCTTCAAGACCTTCATGTTGAAGTGCTCTGTAGATATCGGATATTTTGTCAACGCTTCCACTAGCTTCTTTAACAGCATCAATATAGTCAATTTTTGCAAGTTCAACAATAGTGTCAACAGTCATGTCAACACCAGTACGGGATGGAACATTGTAAGCAATAATAGGCAATTCAGATTTTTCAGCCACATACCTATAATGTTCAATCAAAGCGTGTTGTTGTGGTTTGTTGTAGTATGGAGTTATTAATAAAGCTGCATCCGCTCCTGCATCAGCAGCAAATTTAGTAAGATCAGCAGCTTCATATGTAGAATTACTTCCAGTTCCAGCGACTGTTTCTACTCTACCATCAACTTCATCAACTAAAATTTCAATGATTTTTTTGTGTTCTTCATGGTCAATTGTAGCTGATTCCCCAGTAGTTCCAGCTCCAACCAAACCATTTACTCCTTGATCAATCAAATAGTTTATATTTGACCTGAAACCTTCTTCATCAATCTGTTCGTTTTTATCGAATGGAGTAACCATTGCAACATATGTACCTTCAAATCTCATTTTAAAACCTCATTAATTAAGTCACGTGCTTTTTCACCATCTTTCCAATCAACAAATAAGACAATTGCAGTCTGTGATGAAATAATTTCAACAATATTAATATCATTTTTCCTTAACGGTTCAGTAATGTCAGATATAATACCTGGTTTTTCAATAATATCCGGACTGACAAATGTAATCATTGCAGTATCACTTCCCAATGACAATGAACTTAAAACATCAGTCTCTACAACAAATTGGTGCAATAAATGATATGCCTTATTGGAATCTGCTTTATCAACAAAAGTGGACATTGAATTTTGAGCTGCGGAAATGCCGAAAATATTTATCTTTTCTTTAGCAAGACATCCACTTAATCCAGCGAATAATCCGCTTTTTTTAAGCATAGCTTCACCAACAACAGCAATAAGAGAAATAGGATTTTTATAAAGTGATACTCCCTTCAATACATCATCACTATGCGGACCAATAATTCGTGTACCTTTTGAAGACAAGTCTCCATGTTCAAAATTGATTATCTTTGCACTAATTACAGGGTCCTTATATGTTAATGCGCGAGGATGCAACACTTGCGCACCATGGGTAGCCAAATCCCTCATTTCTTCAACTGTAATTTCATCCAACAGTTTGGCACTTTCAATTTTATTCGGGTCAGTAGACATTACTCCCTCAACATCAGTAACAATGACCACTTCACTAGCATCTAAACAATGTCCAATTAAAAATGCAGAAACATCACTACCTCCTCTTCCTAGAGTAGTAATTTCACCGCGAGGGCCTTTACCTAAAAATCCGCAGATAACAGGTATGATGCCTTGATTAAGAAGAGTTTTAATTCCTTGCATTTTAACATCAGTAGATTTAAAATCAATTTTTGCTTCTAAAGGATCAGAATCAGTTATTACTGGCCATAAATCATTATAAGGGTCAATATATTCTGATTTGACACCTAATGATTCAACAGCTGCAGAGAATAATCTTGCACTAGTTAATTCACCCATAGCTACAATTTCTGCTCTTTGCCTATCAGTCAAACCTTCACCAACGGCCTCATCAGACAAACCAATAAGGTCATCAGTAGATTTATTAACTGCAGAAACTACAACTACAATTTGATTCCCTTTCATATATTCATTGACAACAGACTGTGCTGCCTTTTTAATTCTGGAACCATCACCAACCGAGGTTCCTCCAAATTTTGCTACTAACAAATCCATTAATTTCACCTATTTTTCTTAAAGTTCATTGAAATTAAGTAAATAATTATACATTAGTATTTATATTTAATCATATTAATAAACTTTATACTTAAACAACTTGCAGATAGAATAAAATATTGAAAGAAATGTTTAAAAAAAAATTAATAATTTATAAAAATTTTATACAATTAAAAATAATTAAAAAAAAGAGAAGAAAAAAATATGTAAAAAGTCTATTCTTGAGTTTGTTCTAACCTTACAAGTCTTGTTACATATCCAGCAATTTTATTTCTTAAATGTTTAGTACTTACAGTGGAGTATTCTTGTACTAATTTTTTGTTTTCTTCAAAATCAGTAGTGAAAACACCTTTATGAGTTTCAATAAGTTCTTTTGCTAAACGTTTAACAAATGAAGTTCTAATATTTCCCATCAACATTCCTCCTTAAAATTTTATTTTGCTCAATCTTACTTAATTTAGTCAGCATATCAATGATTTGATCAATAATATCCGCATCAAGACCCTTTTCTTCAGATAATTTTCTAATCTTTTTATGTATTGCCTTTTCCCGAGATTCATCATAAATGGGAATGCCTAAAAAATCTTTAGCAAGGACAATATCCTTTGCAAGAGAAGTTCTCTGAGAAATTAAGTCCATCAACTCATTATCAATTTCATCAATGTGATTTCTAGACTTTTCAAGAAGTATTTCAGCTTCTTCTTTATTATTAAAGGATTTTATTTTATCTTCAGTCAAAAAATCACCATTTTTGATAATAATGATAATAATATAATTTATTATTATCATAGTATATAAACTATATGATTAATAGAAAAATTAGTAAAAATGAAATCAAATTTAAATTTCAATACATCCATCATTGTCTACTTTAGTTCTGATAACGTTTCCTTCGTATTTGCCCCAGGATTCTTCAACATCATCAATGACATCATTATCTACAACAGCAACAAATGACGAACCGGTTCCAGATAATCCAGAAGCAATTGCGCCTGCTTCCAGCGCATCAATTGCAATAGTAGCATCAAATCCCAAAGTTGCAGAATAAATCAGCCCGTTTAAAGTAAGGGCCTTAAAGTATTCTTTTTGCTTTGCAAATCCAAAAGCAGTTTCAACCAAAGGAGATAACAACTTCATCCTTGCAGGATTTGAGTCACCGGATTTTGAATAAAAATTAGGCATATAAACCAAAATTGGATAATCTTCCATTTTTTCATTTATGATAAACTCCCTATTTTTATTATCCGTTACAACAACACCACCAAAATAGGATGCAGTTGCATCATCAAAAGAACCAGTGATTGTAACTCCAGCATCAAGGGATGCATCAATAGCCATATTTATAATTTCCAAATCATCAAGTGGTTTC
Organism: Methanobrevibacter sp. UBA188; assembly: GCF_905234905.1. Taxonomy (NCBI): domain Archaea; kingdom Methanobacteriati; phylum Methanobacteriota; class Methanobacteria; order Methanobacteriales; family Methanobacteriaceae; genus Methanobrevibacter; species Methanobrevibacter sp. UBA188. The sequence goes on from NZ_CAJOJM010000003.1 coordinate 58,490, forward strand.
AAATCAAATTCATCACAAATAACCAAAGAAGTAGCCTTAACAATAGCATTTGATGAAGCGCTACTGCTTGAAAGACCAGATGCCATCGGTAAATTTGACTTAGTTTTTATATCAATCCCAAATTCATCTTTATTGATATTATAATAATCAAAAACCTTTTCAACACACAATTCCATCAGAAAAGTGTCTGCACCAACATCATTGGAGCAATTAATTGAATCAGACAACGTTTTAGCTTCACATATAATATCCAACCCTATGCCAAATGCCGAACCAAAACCTGTGGCAATTGCATTAATTATTGTGGCAGAACCTGGAGATCTAACTATTTTCTTCATTCATAAACCTCATCGTAAGGAATTGTCATTGTTGAAAAATCCATTGCCCTATTACGTGCATTTAAAGATAGCATATACCTGAAATCATTGTCATTAATCATTTTATCAATTGCACGTGCGATGGAAGATATCTTATTCGGGTCCACCAATAAACCTACATCATCAGTTATTATTTCAGTTATTCCTCCAACATTACTACCAATGACCGGTTTTCCACAAGCTAACGCTTCAATTAAAACTAAACCAAAACTTTCAGAAAAGGAAGGTAAAATCAAAACATCACAGCTCGGAATGATATTTTCAACATCATTTCTGGCTCCAGTAAATATTACATCACGAATGTTTTCCTCTTCAACTTTCTTTTTAAGTTTTTTAAATAGCGGACCATCCCCAACGATGACCAAATAATAGTCGCTGCTAGCTATCTTTTTAGCTTCCAAAATGGAATCAACATTTTTCCTTTTAATTAAATTACCTACAAAAAGAACAATCGGCTTATCTTCTAACCTATATTCCTTTTTAAATGAATCATTAACATCATTTGAAAATTTATTAACATCAACAGCGTTCCAAGATAATCTTGTTTTGTTTGAAATGCCCTTAACACCTGTAGCGATGATTTCATGTCTTAATGCATTGCTTACAGCCAGAACAACATCTGCACCTTTTAACACTTTTTTAATTGTTGATCTCATTAGCGGCTGTTTTTTATATACTTCAAACATGTCTGACCCGTGAGCGGTTACATAAGTCTTTATTCCATGCTCATTTCCAACTTCAACAGCGGCAGCCCCTGCAGGGAACAGGTAATGACCATGAATAATATCAATGTTTTCCCTTTCAAGAAGCTCTGTCAATGCCTTTTTAGCATTCTTTTTAAACATCAAACCCCGAACACCCGGAATATTAAGTCCTCTGGTACCAATGACATGTATTCCATCAATATCCTGAATGTTTTTGTGAGGATATGTAATTACATAGACTTCATGTCCTTGCATTACAAGTTCTTTTGATAATGTATGAATATGAACACCTACACCACCGACATGAGGTGGAAACTGACCAACCATCGCTATTTTCATAAAAAATTAACTCCATCAATTGTAATATTATCTATTAAAATTATTGTTTAAATAAATATCCAAAAATCAGTAATAAAAAAAAGTCAAATTTAATGTCTTATTGCAGAGAAAAAATCCCTACAATATTCCCTATTAGACATTAAAATTTTAATCAATTTGGTTTCCCAAAAGAGGCTTACTTTAAAAGTAATTCTCTTGTATAATTCTATTGTTAGAATATTATATAAATTTAACTATTTTTTTAATATTGGTAATTAAACAGTTTCCATCTAGGGAAAAGACCTCACGAAAACTAAGTTTTCAAAGCCCATCATTGAATTGTTTATATTTAATTACCTAGAGATGAAATGTGAGTTATTATTTTCTACATTCCCTTAGAATCATTAATGATTTAATAATTGATATGATATTAAACCAATATGCCCCCATCAGGAATATACTTAACTCCACCATTTTCACCTCCTTGGGAAACATAGAAAAGAACATCAATGCAGCATAGGGAAAAAACTGAACTGATAGCAAAATAAACATTACTTAAAAATAATAATTTCATGTTTATCAACCTCCCAAATCGATTAAAAATGAGGTCTTTACTTGAAATATATTGTTTAAATTTTATTTAAAGCTTGTTAAAGACATTTAGGAAAATTGGGGTCATTTTGTAAAATTGTAGTTAAAAAACATGATATATAAAGGTTTTGGTAATGATTAAAACCGGAATAACAGAAATTTATCTGCATTATAAGATACGGCTTCGGTAATGTTAAACCCATCACGGCAAGAGAATTATCCATTCAAAATAGGTGTTGAAATTCCTGCACATTATACTTTAAAATCAAATCACCATCTAAAATAGCAACCATTAATGTTAAAATCAAGTAATTAAATCAAATGAAAAAAAATAACATCTTCATTTATATAAAATTCACAACAAATACTAATCGAACATTATCTATTGAAATATGGTGCTTAAAATTGAAAATTGGGACAAAAAATTATTTGTTAGTGATAAATTTATAATTACTGTTTAAATAATTTCCTTCCATATCAACAAGAATAACATTCAAATCCAAATCAAAACGTTGCATACATCTATCACGGATTGCTTGGGCAATGCTGTTTGAAACTTCAACTGAAAGATGTATTTCATTCAAAATATCCATCATATCATCAGTTGTTTTGGAATCATATAACCTTTGAAGAGATTCCTTATCCGCTCCGCAAAGAGCAGCATGAGTAACCATCACCTCACGCCTGCCATCTGCAACTGCGTGTTTTGTATCGAATATTCCTCCGGCAACCTTGATTAACTTGCCAATGTGTCCAAAGTAAGTGAATTTATTAATTCCTCTTTTTTCAGCTTCTTCAAACATGAACCCTACAAAATTGCCTGTTTGGACAATTTGCTCTTTACCAACATTTAACTGTTTTAAGGCTAATTTTTCACCGATATTTCCAGGAACAAAAATCAAATCATCAATATTGGATGCCAAAGCCACGTCAATTTGGGTGACTATTGAATTTTTATATGCTTCACTGGACATTGATCTTGCAATTCCAGTTGTTCCAAGAACAGATATTCCCCCAACAATACCCAATTTAGGATTCATTGTTTTTTTAGCTATTTTTTCACCTTCAGGAATGGAAATTGTAACTTTAGCAACCTTACCTTCAGGAATCCTATCTGTTAAATTTTCAACAATCATTTTGCGGGGAACAGGATTTATGGCATACTCGCCAACAGGTATCTGAAGGCCAGGTTTTGTGATTATACCAACACCTTCACCACCCGTTATAATGACATTTGATGATTCATCAATTTTATCAATTAATTCGACAGTAGAAACGATTGCCATATCCACAGTAACATCAGGATCATTATATGGATTTTTATGAGCTGTCGCATAAGCTTTAAAAGAAGAAATTCGTTTACATTCATCAATGATTATATCCAATGTCTTTTTAGGAGTTTCGACTTTAACACAAGCAATATCTTCATCATCTAAAAGAATATCCAGTGCCGCTAAAGAACATGCCGTAGCTACCGTACCTGTTGTAACTCCAGTATAATTATCATTGGTCATTTTTAACAAAAAAAGAATAAAAAAGAGAGAATCTATAATGATTCAAGTTTTTCTATAAGTTCTGCATCAGTTGGAGCGCCAACAAAAGCAACTTCACCATCTATAACAATAGTAGGCACTGCCATAATCTGATAGTCAATAGCTCTTTGTCTGATTTCTTCACTTTCATCTATTTTAAGAACTTCCACCTCAATTGCATCGCCTAATTTATCTTTAGCTACACTAGCAGCGTCGATTGCTGCAGGACAATGTGGACAGGAATTTGTTGAAAATACTTCTACTTTTATAGCCATTTTATACACTCCTTTTATTTAAGTTTATTTAAACCTAATTTATAATAAGTGATATATAACTGTTACCACCCCATTAGTTTTCAAATGCTCTCCAAATATTTATTATATAACAAAAAAATAATTAGTAAATGATTAAAATGAAAACTTTACCGACTGATATCAAAAAAATAATTAACAGCGCATATCCATATATTGAGGAATTCAATCCAGCACAAAAGGCAGTGATTGAATCCGGATATTTAGATGACAAATCAAACTATATCATTTGTATTCCAACAGCAAGTGGAAAGACAGTTTTAGGAGTTCTTCCTGCACTTAAAACAATACTTGATGGTGGAAAGGCAGTATATGCCGCACCATTACTTTCAATACAAAACGAAAAAGTAAAAGAGTTTAAGGCATTTGAAGAGCATGGAATCAAGGTAGGAAAACATCCATCAAGCGCAGAGTTATCAGTTATGGTTTTCGAATCATTCGATGCACTTACAAGGTTTTCATGGGATGCACTTAGAGATGTTGATACCTTAATCATTGATGAATTTCACATGATTGGCGAATACAGCAGAGGTCCGACACTTGAAGCTGCCATCACACGTGCAAAAATAATCAATCCAGGCATGAGAATAATTGCCCTTTCAGCTACCCTGAGAAATATAGAAGAAATTGAAGGATGGCTTGAAGGAACCTGCGTTGAGCATGACTACAGACCTGTTCCACTACACAAGGAAGTTCTGGATGCAGAGATGTTCAATACTAAAAATAAGAATGATGTGGTCGTTAAAGTTATTGAAAAAGCTATCAAAGACAAATCCCAAGCGCTGGCTTTTGTATCAACAAGAAGATTTACTGAAAGTTTGGCGACTTACGTTTCAGGAAAGATAAATAAAAAAATAAATGTGGAACAGAGAAAAAGGTTTAAAGAAGTTTCTGAAAAGTTATTGGAAGTTCCCAAGAAAAAGGGCTCACTTCCAACAAGCACATGCCTTAAATTGGCAGAAGTTGCTGAAAAAGGTGTTGCATTCCACCATGCAGGGCTTTTCAATGAACAAAAGGAAATTATTGAAGACGAATTTAGAAACGGGAACATTTTAATGATTACTGCCACTCCAAGTTTAATGTATGGAGTTAATTTACCATCAAAATCTGTCGTTATTAGAGACCATACCCGCTGGACCAGCAATGGACCGCAGCCGATTCCTGTTTTTGACTATGAACAAATGTCCGGAAGGGCTGGAAGACCACAATACGATGATGTGGGTTACTCTTATCTTATTGCAAAAACAATGGATGAAGCTTTGAACTTGGAAGAGTTTTACATTGAAGGAGATATCGAACTGACCAATTCCAAATTAGTTGACAATAAAGATGCAATTTACAGACAAATTATTGCACAGATAGCATCATCACTTTCAAAAAATCTAGATGACTTAACAGACTTCTTTGGAAAGACACTTTACGGATACCAAATGAGCAATAACCCTTCAATGGCATTGTTTGCTGAAGACAGCTTAAAATATGAACTTGAAACTGCACTGCAATTTTTGCTTCAAAATGGAATAATCAGAGCAACCCCAGAAGGGCTTAAAACAACTGAATTCGGTAATTTGATAGCCAAATCCAATTATACTGTTGAAACTGCAGTTAAAATTAAGGAATACATCTCAGGAATGAACGAATTCAATACCGATGAATTCATTTATGCCATGTCTGAAACACCAGACATGCCTCTGATTTCATTTAAAGGAAGAAAATCAAAAGATCCAGTGCGTGAAAAACTATCAGAATCAGGATTATTTGCAGTGGACATTGGAAACCCCGAAGCTACAACCGTTTCTCTAATTGAATGGATTAATGAAAGAAGCGAATATGACATAGAAAACAAATATAATGTCTACTCCGCTTCAACAAGAAGATCTGCTTATGAGGCTTCAAGACTTGTAATATTTGCCAAAAAGACTTCAGAAGTCTTAGGAGATTACACATACCTAAAAGACTTTGATTTCTTATCCGCAAGATTGTATTACGGAGTCAAAGAAGACATTATACCATTGGTTGTCGGAGTCAAACGTCTCGGAAGAAAAAGAGCTAGAAATGTAGTTGAAATATTTGGAAATGATTTGACATCCGTTTCCGAAAGTGAATTGCAAAAAATAGAAGGGATTGGCCCTAAATTAGCTTCAAAAATTAGATTATTTGTTGAAAATAATTAAAAAATAAAAAAATCGAGGAGATTAACCTCCTCCTTCAGCAACATTGGAGTCCATTTGCATATTTTCAAAGTCCAATGATTGCTTTTTCAATGAATCAATATCAATCTCATCATCACCATCATCAAAGGATTTATTCTTTAAATCCTTCTCATCAAGCAACTCAACCAATTTTGAACGATACCATAAATTAGTTTTTTCAATTTTTACCCAGTCAATGCCCTCTTTTGTTCTTGTGTCAATAACTTCACCTATAGTTCCGGTATCGACATATCTGACATGATCTCCAAGAGTAATTTCCTTATCTCTTGCATCAAGGACCATAATATAACCTATATTAAAAATTTATTCATCTTCAATTTCAACAGTGGTTGTTTTAACTTCTTCTTCAACTGCTTCATTAGAAATTTCTTTGTTTAAAATAACATAAGCTCCAATAGTAGCAATATCATCAAAATTGATTTCAAGTTCATCTCTTGAAAACAAATTTTTTTGTAAAGTTAAAATAATAGTGCCGATTTTACCTGTTTCGGTGTCAAAATCAACATTATCTATTTTACCGACTACATTTGCATTTTTGTCTAAAACAGTAGAACCTACAAATTCTTTAATTTTCATAGTATCACCTTTTATATAAAGTTATATTTGAATATCATATAATAAAACATTAACTATTTAAATAAATCATGTATATAAAATTAACTATTAATTAAATAGGTGTAAAAAAAATGGAAAAAGCATGTCGAACAATTATTGATGATATTATAAATGGAAAAATATCCACTCGACGTGAATTAGAAGTTGAAAAAAGACAGCTTTGCCGTGATTTAAAGCTATCCCGATTTATGAGCAATGCCGACATTTTGGAATTTGCTAAACCTGAAGAAAAGGAAATCGTTTCTGAAATCTTAAAGAAAAAACCGACAAGAACAAAATCAGGCGTTGCAATTGTTGCTGTAATGTGCCATCCTCACAAATGCCCTCATGGCAGGTGTTTTTACTGTCCTGAAAGTGACATTGCCCCTCCAAGCTATACTGGTGAAGAGCCGGCAGCATTAAGAGGAAGAATGTATGAATTTCATCCATATATCCAATGTTTCAACAGACTGAAGCAGCTTAAAAAAATAGGCCATCCAATTGACAAGGTCGAACTGATCATAATGGGAGGAACATTTCCGTCAAGGGATTTATGTTACCAGCAATGGTTTACTTCACAATGCCTAAAAGCTATGACCGATTTTGGATTGATACTTGAAAATAAACCCAACAATTATGATTATAACCTAGATTATGATGAGATAAGAACATTTGAAAAAGGAGTTTTGAAAACTTATCCTCCAAGCGATTATGTTCTGATTGATGATGTTCAAAAGGCGAACGAAAATTCAAAGGTCAGGTGTGTAGGAATGACCTTTGAAACCCGTCCGGATTACTGTAAAAAAGAGCATATTAACAGAATGTTGGATTTTGGAGTTACAAGAGTCGAATTAGGTGTTCAGACATTATCTGATGATTTATACGTCAGGATAAAAAGAGGCCATACAATAGCAGATGTGATTGAGGCAAACCAGCTTTTAAGGGATTCTGCAATAAAAGTGGCCATGCACATGATGCCTGGATTGTTCGTTAGTGAAAAGCAGGATTTAAAAATGTTCAAGCAGCTGTTCAGTGATGAAAATTTCAAGCCAGACATGCTTAAAATATATCCATGCCTCGTCACTGCCGGAAGCGAATTGTACGACTTATGGCAAAGTGGAGGTTACGAACCCTACAGCGATGAAGAGGCAGTTGAACTAATTGTCAAGATAAAAGAGATTCTTCCAAAATGGGTCAGGACAATGCGTATTCAAAGGGACATTCCATCAACATTGATTGAAGCCGGCGTTAAGAAATCCAACCTGGGAGAACTTGTCTACAACAAGCTTGATGAAAAGCACATAAATTGCCAATGCATACGCTGCCGAGAAATTGGCCATAAGAAAACAAGCAGAGAATACGAATTAGATGATTTTGAAATGTTCAGAGAAACATATACTGCATGCAATGGTGAAGAAAACTTTTTATCAATCGAAGACGTTAATGAAGAAAGCATTGCCGGATTTTTAAGGTTGCGTTTCCCATCAAAAAATCATTTTAGAGATGAAATAAGCGACAAAACAGCACTTGTTCGTGAATTGCACGTTTATGGAAATATGATAAAAATAGGTGGTAAAAATCCTAAGATAGGTCAGCACACAGGATTTGGTGAGAAGCTTCTAAGAGAAGCTGAAGACCTTTCCATTGAAAATGGAAAAGAAGAGTTGGCCATAATAAGTGGAATAGGATCCAGAAATTACTATCGCAAATTCGGATATGAAAAGGTTGGGCCATACATGGTCAAAAAGTTGATATGAAAATATTTAAATACTTCATTCGTATATATACTAACTAATTATTAGAGAGTGGTAACTATGTACAATATAAAAAATTCAAAAGAATTAGCAAGCTATATCAATTACACTAATTTAAATAATATAATCTCAGAAGAGGAAATGAAAGAATTTCTTGAAAAAGCAAAAGAAACAACATTCCATTCAGTGGTTGTTTCACCAACATATGTCCAATTAGCTAAAGAAATTTTAGCAGATACAGATATCAAGGTTGGAAGCGTGGTCGGATTCCCATTAGGTTTTGAAGACACTGAATCCAAATTAGCCGAAACCAAAACTTTACTCGATAAAGGAGTAGACGAATTGGAAGTCGTGATTAATCTAAGCTATTTGAAAGATAAAAAGTACAGTTTAATCGGAAAAGAAATCGAAGCCATAAAAGAGCTCATGGGAGATAAAATTCTGAAGGTCAACATTGAAGTCAAAGCTCTCGATGATGCTGAAAAATCCGCCATTGTCCAAGTTGCTGAAAAGGCGGGAGCAGACTTTGTAAAAACTGCAACAGGATTTGTGACCCCATGCCACATTTATGAAATTGTAAATGACATAAACATTATCCAGAAATATGCTCCAAAAATCAAAATTGAAATATATGGTGGTATAGACAGCTATAAACTAGCTAACCAGGTTTTAACTGCAGGAGCAGATCAAATTTCAAGCAATTACGGTTATGAAATTGTAAAACAATATAAAGAATTGAGAGAAAACACACAAGTAAAACCAAAACCAATTACCTTATAGACACCAACTGCCATCACCACCTAATTTACCATTAGCTAAAATACTCATTTTATCGCAAAAAAATAGCAAATTAGATTATATAAGAAAATTATTTAAAAAAATAGTAGTAAAGAATGCCATGGGCCGGACTTGAACCAGCGACATCTAGATCTTCAGTCTAGCGTTCTCCCATCTGAACTACCATGGCATATGGACCGAACGAGATTCGAACTCGTGATCTCCTCCACGTCAAAGAGGAATCATACCCCTAGACCACCGGTCCTATACAACATACAATAGTTTGTAAAAAGTAATATATAAAGTTTACTAAAAAATATAGGACAGTGTAAAAATAAATTAAAAATAAAAAAAATTGACCAAGAAAAATGGCCAATAGATTTTATTATATAAAGCTTTTTTTTGAAAATAACCAACTAACAAATCTATTTGATTGCTAATTTGATATCTTCAGCTTTTACAGTTTTTCTACCAGCGTGGCGTGCGAAATTTACAGCTTTTTGTGCGATTTCGTCACCTTTTTCTTCTAATGCTTCAGCTAATGCAATTTTTGCATCATCACTAATTCTTTGTGCGCCAGCATTTTTTAAGATACGACCGACTGGTGCGATTGGTAATTCACTCATAATGACACCTCCAATTAAAAGATAGTACGCAATAGTATATAAAGGTATCGGTAAAAATGAATATTCAACCCCTATATTATAGTAGTGCAACTATCATAATATGCTTTTGAAAACTAAAAAAAAATATAGGTATTATCAATAATCAAAGGATAAAAATTAGTTAAAAATATAAAAATAAGGAAAAAACAAAATAAAAGAATTATTTTTATAATAATTCGCTTTTCAGATAAGTTGCGGTTGCTTGAGTTATCTTTACATCAACAAAGGTTCCTAATTCTGCATCATCAACAATTACTGGAATATATGAGTCAGTTTTTGCAATAAAACCACCTTTAGAACCTTTTTCTACAACCAAGACTTTTTGATGAGAACCTACCAGTTCCATATTTTCTTCTTCGGTTATTTTAGATTTAATTTCTGATAAAAATTTGGATCTTTCTTTCATAACAGGGCGAGGAATCTCTTCAAGTGAAGATGAAATTGCACCTTTTCTGTGCTGGTATTTTGACAGGTGAATCAAACTTGGCTTTACATTTTGAAGCAACTTAACTGTCAAGTCAAAATCATCATCTGTTTCTGTAGGATAACCCACAATAACATCCACAGCCAAGGTCAAACCAGGAATTTCACTTTTGAATTTTGAGACTATATCCAGATATTGCTCTATGGTATGGCCTCTTCTCATTTCTGATAAAACCTTATCACTGCCTGATTGTATCGGTAAATGGATAAAATTATATACCTTCGGATGTTTCATGGCATCGATAATTTCATCAACATCGTTTAAAATGTTTTTAGGATGCATCATTCCAACACGAACTCGAAATTCTCCTTCCAAATTGGCCACTTCTTTAATTAAATCAGATAGCTTTTCACCACTGTCACGGCCAAATGCTGCAGTGTCCTGAGCAGTGAGTTGAATTTCACAGGCCCCATTTTCTATTGCTTCTTTTGCTTCTGCAACAATATCCTCGATAGGATAACTATTTAATGGTCCTCGAGCAAAACGAGTGCAGCAGAATGTACATGCTCCTAAACAGCCCTCACAAATCTGTATAATATGAATCAAACCATCATCAATAAGTTTAGGAACACCCACCTTACTTTCTTTTGTAAAACCGGTTTCACGAATAACATCACCACAGTATGTTCCCTTTACGACATCCGCAGACTTATTCAGCTGATGAGGTCCAATCCAAGAACAGTTCGGTCCGATTTTTTCCAGTTTTTCAGGGTCAATCTCTACCATGCACCCACTGACAATGATTTTCTTATCTGGAAAATCCTTCTGAAGCTTTTGAATTTTATAAACCACCTTGTTTTCAGTAGGCAACTTAACATAGCATGTATTTACAATAATAACATCAGCTTCCTCAATGGAATCAACAATATCTATCTCATTTTCAACCAGC
>NZ_CAJOJM010000003.1:69755-85763 GCF_905234905.1 Methanobrevibacter sp. UBA188
ATATACTTTCATAGTTATTCTCGATTAGTCTTTTTAAAAATGTATTTTGTTAAATCATAGTCAAAGTTATTGAACTTGACCGGTTTTGAATAAACTCTTCTGATTACACCGGCTTTGGCAAAGCCAGAAGTGAGTTTTCTTTCTTGAGTTTTAATGACATGCACCTTAACGATATGATTTTCAATCTTGACGACATCACCAGGGGCGATTTCAAAGTCCCTGTCCAAATCCAGTTTATAGGAATCTACATCCCCATGCAAATCTACTGAAAACCCAATACGAGCCGGAATTTCAACAGAAGATGCCCAGATAGTACTTATATCTTCAATTTTAGATTTTTTCAATCTTTTATCATTTACTTCAATACTTGTCACTTCAACCTGACCTAAATCTGAAAGCAAAACATCTCCTACCTTCAATTCATCACTTGGAGATAAATCAATAGTAGTCTTATGAGATTTATCCTGCTCTGAGATAATTAACCTATAAGGTATGGGTTTTTTCACTGAAAACATGTCCTTAAACACATGACCGCATGATTCGCATCTAAGCAAATACTCTTCCATAATCTTTTTCTTAGATGACTTTTGCTTTGAATTTAAAATTTCAACATCGTCAGAACCGCATATTGGACAATCCATTTTTATGCCTCCCACTTATTCTTCCTTATCATTTAAATAATGGTTAACCAAACCACCATCTTCCAAAATATTTAACATGAACTCCTTGAATGGTTCGAATGTAGTTGACTCACCAGTAGTTTCATTGACCAGCTCTCCTTTTGACAGGTCAATATTAATGATATCTCCATCTTTTGCATCGATATCTGAAACGATTACCGGCAGTCCTATATTGATTGCATTTCTATAGAATATTCTTGCAAATGACTTGGCTACAATTGCATCCACACCAGCTGTTTTAATGGCTACTGGTGCCTGTTCTCTTGATGAACCACAGCCAAAATTCTCATCAGCTACAATAATGTCTCCTTTTTTTACGTTTTTAGTAAAATCAGGTCTTTCACCCTCCAAGACATGGTCTGCCAAATCCTGAGGATTGAAAGTCCTTAAATACCTTCCGGGAATGATTACGTCAGTATCGATATTTTCCCCAAAAGTCCATGTTTTTCCTTTAATTACATCCATAATTATCACTATAAAATAAATTGATAAAAAAAATGAAGGTATTCGGGATTTACCCAAATACAAAATTAGTCTTAGGTGATTTTTGTCAATATTGTTTATTTATTACTTTTTAAAGGTTGAGCGAATTTTTTCTCAATACTTTCACGATACATTGAATTCATGGTACAGAATGGAATAATCCTACCATCAGGTGTTGCATAATGAATAACACATTTTTTAACCCTGTCTTCATCAAAGTTAAACGGATCCATGAAATGCATACATGAAATAAGCATTGCATCTTTGGAGAAGTCTCCTAAAGCGTCGTAATCTCCTCTTGCAAATACATTTATCAATATTTTTGTAATTTCCAATTCTTCAGGAGTTCTGCTAGTGTGAACCATTTTAGGAAGGTTTCCAGTCAAACCAGCTAAAACCCTTTTTCTGGAACCGAATCTGCCTGCTTTGAGTTTTTCATTATATTCCTTCAATTTGTTGAACAAATCATCTACATCTATGAAATCTGTAATCGGAATCAAATTGTCCTTACCTGGACCATCTGTTTTTTCTCTAAATACATAGGTTGCAATTCCACAGTGCTGATGACAGTTTAATGTAACTTTAGCTGTATCTTCCTCATCCAAAAGAGATATGAATTCTGCAATTGGCTCAACGGAAGATGGTGGGTAAAATGATTCTGTTGGAACCTGACCGTCAGTAACTTCTTCAATAATGCTGACAAAGTCGGGAATGGTTATTCTTTGCTCTTCGACATGTTCCGAAGGTGTTCTGCCTGCAAATGAAACAGGCTGGAAATTGACACCATAAATGTTTTCACTGTGATCGAATGCAAATTTAATGATATCTCCAATCTGATGATCGTTGACTCCTTTAACCAATGTAGGTACAAGTACTACACCCAATCCAGCTTTTCTACAGTTTTCAATAGCGTCAAGCTTGAATGGAAGTAAATCTTTACCCCTATTATTAATGTATGGTTCTGGAGTTACACCATCAAAAGCAAGATAAACTGTGTTTAATCCAGCATCTTTTAATTCCTTTGCCAAACTTTCCTTTTTAGCTAATCTAATACCATTAGTTGCAATTTGAACGTGAGTAAAACCTTCTTCTTTTGCCATTTCAACAAGTTCAACAATGTCTTTTCTAACGGTCGGCTCTCCACCAGCATACTGAATAGCGGGACATGGATGAGGTTTTAAGCTTCTCAGATTCCTAAGCATTTGCCTAATTTCATCCTGTGTAGGTTCATATTTGTATCCTGCAGCAGCAGCATTAGCAAAACAAACAGGACATCTTAAGTTACACCTGTTTGTTACATCAATCAAACCTAAAACAGTTGAAGTTTCATGTTTGGAACATAATCCACAATTGTTCGGACAAGAAATTTCATCAGGAACAGAAGGATTTTCAATTTTTGTAATGGACGGTGTATACTCTTCCATTTTATTATATAACTGATCATCACCCCAATAAGTGTTGATAAATTCCCCATGCTCATCACAAGTTTTTTTGATAAAGACTTTGCCATCTTCATCATAAACTTCAGCAGTTAAAGATTTACCGCACTCAGGGCATAAACTTTTAGTATCCTTAATTTTCAAAAAAACCACCTTACTAGCAATATTGCATTAACATTACATAATATATATAATATTTAAATTATATCATACTTCTTATTTATACTTAATTGGATATTGTAATAATACTTTGCCAGTTTCATCTTTAATGCATACTCAAAATTTAAATCATTGAATGAACAAAATAATATTAATATGTGAAATTTATTTTTACAGAAGGCAATAATATGCTAAACAGTTATTTTAAATTTAAAGAAAATGGAACAGATTTAAAAACTGAAATAATTGGAGGCATTACCACTTTTCTTGCTATGGCATATACTTTAGGAATCAATCCTACAATATTATCTAAAACCGGAATGCCTAAAACAGGAGTATTTTTTTCAACAGCCATAGCATCGGGAATTGCATGGGGATTCATAATATATTCAATTGGAAAAATTGCTACCGGAAAATTCAAGGAAACTAATTTGAGAGTATATGTTCTAGCAATTGTATTTGGATTTTATATATTCTTTGGAATTTGAACTCACTTATGTGAGTTTAATTCTCTATTTTAAATAGCGATGCCTAAGCAATCGGCTGTAATTGACAAAATTACTGATGATGAAAAATCCCATATCCTTGAACTGTTCAGCCTGTAATCTTTCAAAAATGAAAAAAGCATTGAAAAGTACAAAATAATATAAAACAATATCATACTGAAACTTAATTAATATATACTAGTTTAAACAAATAATTAGTAAAACAAAATTGGGGAAACTATTAATGGACATTCAAATATTTCTACTGGGTTGTCTTACAACATTATATTTTATCCTCCCTGCATATTTTTCAAATGGAGGAGCACTAGCGTTTGGTGGGGGAACACCAGTTGACTTTGGAAAAAAAGACAGTAAAGGCGTTCGCTGGATAGGTGATGGAGTAACTTGGAGAGGATTAATTGCAGGAACCTTAATCGGAATGCTAACTGGAGCAGTTCAAGGGTTATTGGCTCCAAGCATACTATCTGCAATAGGACCATACATCATAACTCCAATAATAACTGACGTCCACAGCGGAATAATAATAGGGTTTTTACTTGGTTTTGGTGCACTGGTAGGTGACGCATTAGGAAGCTTTTTAAAAAGAAGACTCGGAATTGGAAGAGGAAAGCCTGCGCCGTTTTTAGACCAATTAGATTTCATAATAGTTGCATTAATATTTGTTTCACCAGTTGTTAAATTAGACCCATTATTTATAATAATTGCAATTGTCCTAACACTGATTATTCATTTAGTGGCAAATGGCGGTGCCTATTTGCTTGGCTTAAAAGATGTGTGGTATTAAAAAAAAGAAATATGATGAGTTAGATATATCTATTCATCATTACCGCTGTGCCTACAGCCGGTGCAACGGTACATTCATCATCAGTTAAAATATCACCCATTGACTTGACTTCCAGACCCAATAATTCGGCTGCTTTTTTATCAAGGATATCCTTGCCCAAACCTGTGGTGACAATCAAATCAAGGTTTTGTGTTTCATGAACCTGTTTTAAGCCATCAGCAATCTGTTCAACCTGTTTTTGATGGATAAATTTACACATTTCAACGATATCATCCATATCCAACATTTCCAAATCTGCACATACAACACGCGCAATTCTTTTTGCACAGTCAAGTTTTGATTTGGACTCGCCATCAAATGTATCGCAAATGTAATCATCTTCACCAATTAAATCCAAAACAGTGTAGACATCGGCAGTTTGTGCAAACAATTCGGAAGCTACCCTATATTCTTTCCCATTCAATTCAACCTTATCCAAAAAGCTGGCCAAGTTGGTTCTCAATGTTCCTGTGTAGACAAGCTCACCGGTAGCGGACCTGTCAAAATCAGATTTTCCAATTGCACATTCATTTCCACCCTTGATGGGAATAATATCTGTTGTAGTGCTTCCGGTGTCAATGAAAATGCAGTCATCAGAAATAAGAGTGGCAATCTGAGCTGTTGCAATCCAGTTTGCAGCCGCTGCCTTAAGGGGAGTCTTTTCAATTTCTTCATTTGACATCATTCCGTCGATTCCCACATATGCAATCGGACAGTCGAATGTTTGCTCACATTTCGCCACAACATCCAATACACCATCCTTTTTCGTATCATAAGCATCAACCAACTCAGCAGTCATTGAAATTCCAACTGCATCGATTTCATCAACAGGACAGATATTTTCAATCAATTCAACCAGAACTTTTGATAAATCATCATTATTGCTCCACATTGGAAGATATGCAAAATCAACTTCGATGTTTTTAATTTCATCACCATCAAAGTCAATCACTGCCAAATCAGTATTTGCTCCACCAATGTCAAAACCAGCTACTTTCATAATTAGATTCTCCTGATTTCCAGATTATCTCCTGATTTTTTAAATTCAACTTCGCCATCAAGGGAAATATCCAAATCATCGATTTTTATTTCCCCATCTGCAAATTCGATAATTGTTTTTCCGATGTTGAAATTGGCGATTTCCTTCAATCCCACATAAGGAGTTGTAAATCTGGAGTTTATTTCCAAAAGATAGACAGAATAGATATCTTTTTCATCAGCATTTATCAACAGGTCAACACCTACAAAACCTTTTAAACCGTCAATGGATTCGACGGCTTTTGTAGCTATTTCAAATGCTTCCTGTTTATATTTACTTTCAAAAGGTAATTTTCCACCAAAGTACATTCCCTTATCATCTTTAAGTTCAACGAACTGTTCATTCAGACTTATTGGAATTGCCTTTTTGCCGTCTGAGAGTAAACTGACACTTACATCAGTTCCTTCAACATATTCCTGAACTATGACTCTGGAACCCGGCTTGAATATCTTATCCAAATCCAAGGTCAAATCCTCAATCTTTTCAATTATTACAATATCTTCACAATCAACACCCATTAACGGCTTGATAATAAGTTTTAATGGAGTTAACGGGTCTTCGGATTGCCATTTCTCATGCAGATTTTCAATTGCTCTTTTCCAGTATCCCTTTGGATCTATTTTAAACCTGAATGTTCTTGGTTGTGGAACAATATTGGAAAGTGCCTCATATGTTTCAAATTTATCTGAAGATATGCGGCATGCTTCAGCTGAGGAATTATACAGCTTAACATTGTTTTCCTCTAAAATTCTTGAAATTTTGTAAAGGTTATTGTCGTTTTCTGCAGCTATGAAAATGGCTTTTGTGAAATTTTGAGCATTATCATCAAGCCAATCGACAACATCACCATTTATTAGAATTGGATTGACATTATCATAATCCTTTACAATTTCTGCATATGATTCATTAATAATCAAATCAATATTAAAATCCTTCAAATCATCTAAAAGTGAAAAAATCAATGCTTCAGCTTCAGAAATAATACATTTATCCTTTTTACCTGAAGCAGTGAAATATTCAAATGCCAAAATGGAATCATCATTCTCTTGCATCATAACTAATCATCATACCTTTTATGTTTAAATCATCTTTTGGGAAAATCATCCTTTCACCGTCAAACAGCATATGTATCAATGCATTTTCCTTTTTCTCAAATTCTGAGACAGTGATGTCTTCCTTAATTTGAGTCATTTTTCTTGAAAAAGAAGTCATTATATCTTCCGGAGCAGTGATATTCAGCAAACCGTCATTGTAGTATTCTTCTATTGCATCGACAGTTTTTATTGCGGCATCTCCATCACCATATGGATTTTTAGCGTTTTTCATTTTTTCGCAAAATTCCTTGTCATTTAGGATTTTATCCACATTTTCCAAGATGGCTTTTTTATCTGCCCCAACAAGAATGTTTCCTCCTGCAGTTACTGTTTCCGGTCTTTCAGTATTATATCTCAATGTCAATGCAGGAACATCCAATGTGATGGCTTCCTCCTGAAGGCCTCCTGAGTCTGTCAATATTAAAGATGAAAGTGATGTCAGCTGCAGGAAATCAAGATATCCTATAGGCTTTATGATATGGATATGCTCCAGGTCATTCAGCTCATCAAACAGGCCGAAATTCTTTAGGGTGTTTTTGGTTCTTGGATGAATCGGGAATATGATATTCATATCATCCAGTTCCTTTAAAGCCTCAACAATGCTTGTCACCCTTTTTTCATCGTCAACGTTTTCTGCCCTGTGCATTGTCAATGTTATGATATTGTCCATGTTTTCAATATCCAAATCCGCCAGTGCCTTTTCTTCAAAACCCTTTTTCTTTGCAATTTCCAAATGTCTAAAGCAAGCGTCAACAACAGTGTTTCCTGTAATTATAAGGTTTTTTCTTGAATAACCTTCAGCCAAAAGATTGATTGCAGATTCTTCTGTTGGAATAAAATACATCTGTGAGCAAACGTCAGCAGCCCTTCGGTTAATTTCTTCAGGCATTGTCAAATCAAATGATCTGAGTCCGGCTTCCACATGACCTACTGCAATGTGCAATTTTGCAGCAACCAGGGCTCCCGCCAAAACAGCATTGGTATCTCCCTGCACAAGTACAATATCCGGTTTTTCCTGCAGAAGAACCTTTTCGATGCCTTCCATCATCAAGCCTGTTTGCTTACCGTGAGTGCCAGAACCAACATTAATGTTATAATCAGGAGTAGGAATTTCCAAATCCCTGAAGAAATTGTCAGACATCTCTTTATCATAATGCTGGCCGGTATGCAATACAATCTGAGGAATGCTCCTTTTAGATATTTCATCAATTATAGGAGCCATCTTAATGATTTCAGGTCTTGTCCCTAAAATAGTAGCTATCTTCATATAATCACCCAAATATCATTTATAAAAAAATAAGAAAAACATCATCCAAAATGTAGAAGATTTGACAATTTACCATTGTCGATAATTACATTTCCTATTAAGAATGAACCTATGACTACACCAAAAGCCATACAAACAGTAATCATACCAACATTAAGGAAAAATGCTTCGATAATGTCCTTTATCGGAAATTTAACGCCATTTTTAACATTATCTACCACCGAAGAAATCAATGGCGGCAATGTCATGATAAGAGAAAATGCAAGAATGAACGGAATTGACCTCAGCCATAAATTGGAATCGTTATGGTTTACTGCAAGGTACAAACCCAATATAAAACCAATAGCAATACTTATGATAGAAAATTTATCAAAAACATCATAGACTTTTCCCATTAAATCTCACCAATTAAATTTATATATAAACATCCTTTAAACTTTTTACTATTGACTCACGAATAGCATATCGTTTTTGAAGGTCGCTTAAGGAATCAACCAGATCCCGTTTAAATCTCTCACATGCATAATCATCATACCTGAACTTAATTCCATCATATTGAATGTCCATTAGAATCAAATATTCCGCTTCCATGACCTTAATGTTGGCACGTGGAGCATCTTGAGGAGGATTCAGTAAGTCCTGAACTTCATCCAATGTCATCTTGCCGATTGCAACATCCACAAAAACCCTCATCATCTTTCTTACCATGTTCCATAAAAATGATTCTCCATAGATATCAATAAAAATTGGAGAAAGAGTATCATGCAAATTCGGGAATTCCCTTTTATGATAGTCCTCCAAATCTACTTTGGTGACCTTAATGTCATCAATTGTTCTTGTGGTTGTCTTTTGAAAACGTTTGGTGAAATTAGTGAAATTATGGGTTCCTTTAAAAATTTCAGCACATTCCCTAAGTTTGTCAATGTCCAAATCCTGAAACAGCATATACCTGTACTGCCTCATTTGAGCATACCTTGGCTTAAAAGCGTATCTGACAGGAGCGCTAGCTAAAATTTGAATATCATCAGGCAGGGAATTATTAATTTCATTTACCCTTACGTCCTTTTCAGATTGAAAACTGATTACATTGCCTAGACTGTGGACGCCTGCATCGGTTCTGCCAGCTATTCTGAATCTGGATTTTTTTAAATCATCAATATAGTTAAGTTTGCGCAGATGGTAAATCAGTTCCTCTTCGACAGTCCTTAAATCAGGTTGTCTTTGAAAACCATGAAAATTAGTTCCGATATATCCAATTTTTAATGCTGTTCGCTTCATCACTCATATATTGAATATTCTGTAAAATAAACTTTGGGAAAAAGAAGGAGGAAAATAAATAGCTATGGCCAATAGCTATTTAAATACGGCAGTATTACTTTTTTAGTACCTCCAGTTTTAGAAATTGAGGAGATTCATTTCTACGGAATTATAGGAACTATCCTTTTTTTAGAAGATTATTTGTTGCTTTCAAATCATTCCCATCAACCATTGAAATGAAAAAGAGATAATTAAAATCAGACAAGAGTAGAGTATTTATGAATTGATTTCAATTATCAATTACTTTTACTTAGTAATCAATTTAATGTAAAAAGTAATAAGCATATAAATTTTATTAAATTATTTTTTCAATAAATATCATCCATTTTCATGAAAAAGAGTTATTTAACTATGATTTCAAAAAATTAAAAATAATTCCAAGTTTTAAATGAAATGGAGCATTCTTAGAAAAAATTATTATTGAAATAATACTTTGTTATTTTAAAAAAATACTTAAAAATTAAAAAAAAGAGTTATTAGAAAATTAATTAAGAAATTAATGATATAAAATCAATTTTTAAGAAATATAAACAAAATTAAACAAGAAATATTGAATTAAACTGGAAAAAATTAATATTTAAAGTAATACTTTTTTAAAAAATAATACTACTTAACTTAAACATTTTTCCATATGGGTTGTTTCATCATAGTCATCTTCTTCCAGAACTATTTTATAACCCAAAGATTTCCAGAAAGGCAAAGCAGCATCAAGATACCTGTGAGTATGCAAATAGATTTTGCTGTATCCTTCAAGCTTAGAAAACGATTCAATTTTGCCTACAAGTTTACGGGCCAGACCATACCTTCTGTAATTTTCATCAACCATCAGCCTCCAGATACTGGCAGTATCCTCTTTAGAGTACATTCCCCTAAAATATTCATAGTCCTTGTCATAGGCTCTGATTCCTGCAGTTGCAACAATCTTATCACCATCATATGCAATGAAAAAGCTATTGCATGAAGGATTGATGTAATATTCTTCAATACCCTCTATATCATAATGAAATCTCATGTCGGGACCAATGCCATATTCCTTTTTAATCTGGTCATATAAAAAAGATTTGACATCTTCTATTTCAGTGCCATCATTGTCAATTTCCTTAATAACAAATTCCATAATATCACTTAAAAAAAAGAGAATAAAAAAATCACTTATTCCTGTGCAGTTTCAGGATTGAGCAATTTTTCTACATTTTCCCCAATTAAATCAAACAATAACACTATAATTAACAATGACATACCAGGATAAAAGGCCAACCACCAATATCCAGAAGACAAGTAATTCATTGATTCTGCTAAAATTACACCAATAGCAGGTTCATGAGGAGGCAAACCGAATCCCAGGAATGTGATTGCAGCTTCATGCATGATTGCATGCGGAAACATCAATATAACTCCAACAATAATCTGTGAAACTATTAATGGAAATATATGTTTGGTAGCAATCCACACTTTAGATTTACCCAGATTTTCCGCCAGATGAATATATTCTTTAGTTCTAATCTCTTTAACTTCAGATCTTAAAACCCTTGCAAGAGGAGTCCAATGAGTTAAACCGACACCCATGACAACACCTATTATACCTCCACCAAACATTATTGAAATAAGTATAATCAAAAGAATATGTGGAATTGAACCAAATAGGTCTATGATTCCAGCAACGGTTTCATCTGCGAATCTATTGAAACTGGAAAATAATCCAAGAACAATAGAAATAAAAGTACTTACTACAGATGCAATAAAACCAACCATTATACTTAAGCCAAGTCCTGCAATTGTACGTTGAAACATGTCTCTTCCCATCCAATCAGTTCCGAAGAGATGTTCCAAAGAGGGCATCTGATTTGCATTGACAAAGCTTGTCGGAATATCTTTGATAAAATAACCTGAAATAAAAACAGATAGGATAACTATTGCAGAAAGTGCAATGATTACTAAAGTTTTAGTTCTAAGATTTGCGGGATATAAAAACCATTGCCTTTTATCATCCCTCTGCCTTTTTTTAATCATTGAACTCACTCTCCTTGATTCTTGGGTCAATTAAGTAATATGATAAATCTGCAAGCAAGTTTCCAATAAATACGAATATTGCACTGAATATTACAATTCCTAAAAATAATGGGACATCACTGCTAAGACCTGCGGCTACGGCCGTTTGTCCAACACCAGGATAGGAAAATACCTGTTCCACAAGTACTGCCCCACCAAAGAGTTCACTGAAAGACAAAAACTGCAATGTTACTGCAGGCAATAATATATTCCGTATTCCATGATTTTTAATTAAATCCCAACCTTTTTCTCCTCTTGATTTTGCAAACAATACATAATCAGAAGACAATACTTGGATTAATTCATTTCGAGTATACATCGCAATTGGTGCTAATCCTACAAGGCTTAATGTTAATGCTGGAAGAACCAGTCTTGATGCCCATTCCATAAATGTAGCATCGGTACTTCTTACACCTATCGGAACACCAAATCCTATTGGGAACCATCCTAAATAAACAGCAAATATCATTAAAATAAGCATTCCTACCCAAAATGATGGAGCTGATTGAATGGCATAACAGTAAACTTTAACTGCCTTATCAATCCAAGACCCTTTGTTTTTACCGGCTACAACACCCATAGCAAAACCAATAACTCCACTTAATATCCATGAGATAGCCATCAATACTAGAGAAGCTGAAGCCTTTTCAATTATGATATCAATGACCGGTGCACGATATATCAAAGATGTTCCAAGATTACCCTGCAGCAAATCCATTAACCAATGGAAAATTTTAGTGGTAAGTGGAACATTGGTACCAAAATATTCCTGAAGAATCTGTCTTTGCGCTTCCGATACGGCAGCCTGTCTTAAATATGCATTGACTGGATCAATAGGGGATAAATCTAATAACACAAAACTAAAAATTGCAACTGCAATAATCAGTATTACAAAGCGCACTAGCTTGTAACCAAAAAATTTCAATAATTGATTTTTATTCAAAAATAAACCCCCTTAAAGAATTTTAAAAAAAAATAAAAAAGGAAAAGAGATATTGAATTAAGCTGTGGAATTAGTTCTGGTCCAATCACAGATGTTAATTAAAATATCATTTCCTAAACCGTCAGGCTGTTCACCAATATCGATTCCATCTTTAATGAAGTAGTTGTAGTCATAGTTGACTAACCATACGAATGGAGCATCTCCAGCAGGTCCCCATCCTCCACCATTAACATTAGCGGATTGAGACCATAATGTATTAGCTGCATTCAAGTCACTGGAATGCATTGCATCATCCATTAATTTATCGGAATCAGTATTGTTGTATAAGTTAGGGTTCATATAGAATCCATCAGCTTCTTTACTGTGATATTGTTGATAGATGGATTTATATGGGTCTGGAGAAGTTTGTTGCATCAATGCAGCTGAAGAGTACATGTTTGCATAAATAGTATCCCAGTCAGCACCAACTAAGTTAACTTCAATTCCTATTTCTTTTGCCTGTTCAGCAAATACGGTTGATAAAGATTGTCTGTCAAGATATTTAGGTGGGTAGTATAGGTCAAAGGATGCTTTTACACCGTTTTTCTCTACGATTCCATCACCATTAGTATCATTCCAACCACCATCTTTTAAGATTTGTTTTGCCTTATTAACATCACTGTCGTTAACTTTAGCGGCAGGATTTGCATAATCTCTTGTATCTACACCAGTATATTCAGGGGTAGCGTGTCCGGAGAATATTTCATCACACATTGTTTGACGGTTTACTCCAACATTTAATGCTTCCCTAATTGCCTTATCCGCAGTTACATTGTTACCGATTTTAGCAGTTCCGTTCCAAGATTTTCCTGTATCATTTTGATAAGGTAAAGATACACCTTGTGCCCTACCTGCTGACTTTTCAACAAATTGATATCCGTCAACACTTTGGTTTAATGAAGAGGTTGCTACAGGAACTACATCAACTTTACCAGATTTAGCTAATTCCAACCAAGTTGATTCTTCAGGGAATAAAAGAGTAAGTTGAGTGAAGTATGGTTTTTTATCATAATAATTAGGATTTACTTTGAATATGGCTTGTTGGCCTTTATCCCAATGATCCAATACATAAGGACCTGTACCGATTGGATGTTCTCCATAGGTATTGTTGTCATATGAATCGGAAGGAATAATACCGACATATCTTAAGTCATAAATAAAGGTAGATCTAGGTTCGACCAATTTAAATTCGACAGTAGTCTTATTTTTAGCAGTTACATTTGCAATATTAGTTAAATCCAATTCAGACTCAGTATCTTTTGCAGTGTTAAATGTAAATGCCACATCTTCTGCATCAAAAGTAGAATTATCTGAGAATTTAACGTCATCTCTAACATTTACAGTCCAAGTTTTTCCGTCACTACTTATTGAATAACCGGTAGCGAGGTCTGGAACTATACTTCCATTCTTATCTGTTTTGAATAAACAGCTTTGTACTAAAGGATTATAATTTTGGTGTCCACATCCCCATCCAACAAGAGAGCTGAAACCTGCTTCAGGCTCTGGAATATTACTGTGTGCAGCTACAGTTAAATGAGTAGGGTCATTATCACGTGAACCACCCATTAATGCAAATGCAGCAACAATAATTACAATAATGGCAATGACACCAATAATTATCATTGTTTTCTTATCCATTTTCTTTCACCATAAATATAAATTGAATATTAAAATCAAAAGTATTACTTTTAATATGATTTTTACTCAAATAGTAATACTTTTATAATATATTTTAATATTATAGTAATATATTCTTAACAAGAATATAAAAAGATATTTATTACTTTTAAAAATTAGTTGACAATTTAAAAGATGTTTATCCAAACCACCAAAGGCTGCTAAAAATATAAACAAAAGAATTCAAAAGATAATAAAAATTAGTTTGTATATAATAAAACAAATAGAATGATTAACAGAAAAATAACTGAAAAGTAATACTTAAATTAAATTTAAATATAACCAGATGTAAATATTTGCCCATGACACTATCCCACAGCTTAAAGAAATACATATTAAGTGAAGGAGCAACAGAAGTAGGATTTGCAGACATAAGCAAGTTTACACCAAAGAAAGGGTTGAACACAGGTGTTGTTTTTTATATAACATATCCAAAAGAGATTATAAGAAACATGCAGAATGCCCCAACCAAAGAATATGTCGAAGAATTAGTAAGCCTGAACTCCAGACTAGATGCATTGGGAATGAAATGTGAAGAATACCTGATTGGCCAAGGTTTTGATGCTTATGCCCAGACAAAAAAGAGATTGGGAACAGATTTTGGAGAGTTTAACTCATTTGAACTTCCTCATAAAACCATTGCAACACGTGCAGGGCTCGGATGGATTGGAAAATCAGCACTATTTACAACAAAAAATTACGGATCCGCACTAAGATTATCCTCAGTTCTGACAAATGCACCATTAGATATTGGAAAACCCATAACAAAATCAAAATGCGGAAAATGCATGGAATGTAGAGATGCATGTCTGGGAGGAGCAATAAGTGGAATAGAATGGAACTCAAAACTTAAAAGAAATGACTTTTATGATGATAAAAAATGTGAAAAGTATGCATTAAAAGTTTCCGAAGAAAATTTAGGAAAAGCAGATACAGTATGTGGAAAATGTATCTTTGCATGCCCACATACACAAAAATATATCAAAAAGCTATAAGTAAATTGCATAACTATAATCATTAGATAAATGAGAAATATCTAATTTTTGTATTTTTTTATCCATGTGGACAGTTTCAAGCTCATCATTGGAATCCAGAGCAACCACAAAACCCATTTTTGTCCAAAACTCCAAAGCCCCATCCAAGTTTTTATGGGTATGCAAATAGATTTTGTCATAACCTGCTTCATTTGCAAAATTTTCAGCTATGGAAAACATTTTTGAAGCCAAACCACAACGCCTAAATCTCACGTCAACAAATAATCTCCATATGCTGGAAGTGGTATCTTTTGAATATAAATGCCTGAACTCTGGAAAATCCTTATCATAAGCCCTTATACCAATTGTTGCAATAATCTCACCGGTTTCATTATATGCAACAAAAAAATTATTATTTTCGGGATTAATGTAATATTCATCCATTTTTACAATGTCTTGATGCCATTCAGGAACATAATCATAGCCAAATTCTTTTTTAATCATCTTAAATAAAAATTTTTGAACATTAACAATTTCATTTGGGTCATTACTCATTGGTCTAATTTCTAAATTCATGACATCACCATCACAAAAAGTATTACTAACTATATAATAAATTAATTTAATAAGTAATACTTTTTAGTAAATTTTGAATAACTTTAATATTGATAAAGTACAAATTAGTATATAAAATTTGTCATTTTAACTTTAAAGGTGATTTCATGGAGAAGTTATTAGATGTAGAAAATGTTTCGATTTCATTTATTCAATATACCCAAGGATTAAATCAAAGAGATTTAAAAGTTATCACCGATTTAACCCTAGACATATCCGAAGGTGAAATACTGGCAGTATTAGGTTCAAGCGGATCTGGAAAAAGCCTGCTAGCACACGCAATATTTGGAATACTACCTGAAAATGCAAACCTAAACGGAAAAATAAAATACAAAGGAAAAGAACTAAGCCAAAAAGACAAAGAAGAAATAAGAGGAAAAGACATAGCACTAATACCACAATCAGTCAACTTCCTCGACCCACTAATGAAAATATCCGACCAAGCAATAGGACACACCGAAAACGACGAAGAAAAGAAAAACAAAAAGATAAAACAAAGAGAAATCTTCCAACACTACAACCTCGGACCAGAAGTGGATGAAATGTACCCATTCCAACTATCCGGAGGAATGGCAAGAAGAGTACTCGTCTCAACAGCACTACTATCCAACCCAAAACTAGTCGTAGCAGACGAACCAACACCAGGGCTAGACCAAAAAACAGTAAAAGAAACACTAAACCACTTCAAACAAATGAAAGAAGACGGAGTAGGAGTACTACTCATCACACACGACATACACGCAGCACTAGAAATCGCAGACAGAATAGGAATATTCTACGCAGGATACGTAATCGAAATAGCCCAAAGAGACGACTTCACAGGAAACGGAGAAAACCTCCTACACCCATACACCAAAGCACTACACAAAGCACTACCCGCCAACGGATTCGAACTAACCAAAGG
>NZ_CAJOJM010000003.1:85838-90395 GCF_905234905.1 Methanobrevibacter sp. UBA188
CACAACTCATCGACCTCGGAAACAAAAAAATCCGATGCTTCAAATACGAAGAAGGTGCATAAAAATGGAACTAAAAGCAACAAACATCTCATTTAAATATCCATCTGCAAAAGAATACCTATTAAAAGACGTTAACCTAGAGCTGGACAACAACAAAATTATGGGATTGATTGGAGACAGCGGAAGCGGAAAGTCTACATTGTGCAAAATTCTATCAGGATATGTTACAAACTACGAAGGTTCTGTGACTTTTGACGGAAATCCTCTCCCTAAAAAAGGATTCAAACCAGTCCAATTAATATATCAACATCCTGAAAAAGTAATGAATCCAAAATGGAAAATGGAACAGGTATTAAAAGAATCATGGGAAGTCCCAGATGATTTATTAAATGAATTCGGTATTCAAAAATCCTGGCTTACACGATTCCCACAGGAACTATCCGGAGGGGAACTACAAAGATTTTCTGTTCTAAGATCTTTAAATCCAAATACTAAATTTTTAATAGCAGATGAAATGACCACCATGCTTGATGCAATAACACAAGTGCAGATTTTAGATTCCGTGCTGAAAATAGTAAAACAAAGAAATATGGGATTTTTACTTGTAAGTCACGACATGGATTTGGTCGATACAATCTGTGACGACAAAATCTATTTAAAAGATTTAAACAAAATTTAATAATTTATTTTTTTATTGTACAATCAACCACACCATCCTATAAATTATAAAATAGAATACTACATATTTTAACGATTAAATATAACAATCGTTTATTTAATTATCTATAAAATATATAATTAATACTTTTTTTGAAAAATTAATGAAAAAGTAATACTTAAATTAGGAATATTTAAATAGTTTTAATAATAATAAATTTTAATTAATTGTTATTAATTATAGTAATAAAAATTAACAAATAATTATGACAATTGCTTAACATTTAAATTTGGAGATATAAATAATGGATACAAAATACATTATTGGAATCATAGCTGTAATTTTAATAGCTGTAATCGCTGGAGCGGTCCTTTTCGGAGGATCATCCACACATAGAGCTGACGACGAACTCGTAGTTGCTGCTTACAGTCACGGAGGAGAACCGGAATCCGGTTTTGATCCAATACTTGGGTGGAACTACTTAGCAGAACCTTTAATACAATCAACATTATTAAAGATGACCCCAGACATGAACTACAGAAATGATTTGGCCACCAACTGGAGTGCCAATAGTAACTTTACAGAATATACCGTGAATATCAGAGATGGCGTCAAATTCACAGACAACACCACATTAGATGCTGAAGACGTAGCATTTACCTACAACATGGCAAAAAATAATGGAACAAGTGACTTGGACTTCGGCACATTTAACAATGCAACTGCAGTAAATAAAACTACTGTCAAATTCTATTTAAATGAATCTGATTCAACATTTGTTGACAAACTAGCATATTTAGGTATCGTACCATCTGATTCATACAACAACAACACTTACGGATCAAACCCTGTTGGTTCCGGACCATATAAATTCGTACAATGGGATAAAGGTCAACAAGTAATCTTAGAGAAAAACCCTGATTACTATGGAAAACAACCTGAATTTAAAAAATTAACAATCTTATTTGCTCAAAATGAAGCTGCATTCAATGCTGCTAAAAACCATGAAGTAGATGTTGCTGCAGTACCATTAGCATTCGCTAATGAAACAGTTGACGGATACAATATGACATTACTCGATACCATTGACGTAAGAGGAATATCATTACCAGTTACAAACAACACTGGAGAAAAAATTGAAGATGCACCAGTAGGTAACAATGTAACTTCTGATTTAGCAGTCAGACAAGCATTAAACTATGGTATTAACAGAACCGCAATTGCTGAAGGAGCATTGAACGGAATTGGATACCCTAACTACGATGGTATTGCTCATCAATTACCATGGGCTAACAACGAATCAGCAATCAAAGACGGAAACATCTCAAAAGCTAAAGAACTCTTAAATGCCTCCGGATGGAAAGATACTAACGGCGATGGAATCGTTGAGAAAAACGGTACCAAAGCTTCACTTAACATATACTACTCAGCATCAGCACCTGAAAGACAAGCTATTGCTGTAATGATTGGCGAACAAGCAAAAGAATTCGGAATCGAAATCAATGCAACCGGTGCTGAATGGGATGAAATCTATAAACATGAATACAGTGACCTTGTCGTATGGGGATACGGTTCTACTGATCCTTCAACCTTGAAAGGTGAATACTACAGTGAAAGCTTTGTTGATGGTACTGGAAACCCAGGACACTACAACAGCAGTGTTGTTGACGGACACATCAAAAACGCAATGAAAATGGATCGTAACGCTTCATTTGCAGAATGGTCTGATGTATCATGGGACGGCAGTCATGGCACATCACCTAAAGGCGACGCAGCATGGTTGTGGGCAGGAGAAATTAAATACGGATACTTCGTAGATGATAGTTTAAACATATCTGAAGATACCGCTCTTATCCAACCTCACGGAGGAGATATCTTCTCAAACATCTATGACTGGACTCGTGTATCCTCAATAAACAAATAAAATTATCAACCAATGAGTTAAATTTTAATAATTTAACTCATCTCTTTTTCCCTTTTTATATAGGAGTTACTTTATGATTAAACATGAAAAACTATTGAAATTTTTAGGAAAAAAACTTGTCAGATTCATTATCCTTCTTATTTTTGTCATTTTATTAAGCTTCATTCTCATCGATATGTCACCTATAAATCCTGTAAAAACATACATCAGCAACGTAATAATATCCCAAGAACAAATTGCCACATTGGAAGCATATTGGGGAGTAAACGAACCGATAACAACTAAGATGATAAATTGGCTTGGAAATATCATCCATGGAGATTTCGGAACATCACTGATTTTCAGAATTCCTGTCATAGATGTCATTAAGGAAAGATTTACAGCATCATTAGTATTGATGTTGACATCATGGATATTTTCAGGAATCTTAGGATTTTTATTAGGAATCGTTGCCGGGTTTAAAAAGGACACAATAATTGACAAGGCAATAAAAGTATACTGTTACACTTTACAATCCGCACCAGCATTTTGGATAGCTTTAGTCATGCTGATGATATTCAGTATTTATCTTGGATGGTTCCCAAGCGGATTGGGAGTTCCTATTGGAAGCTTAAGTGAAAACGTGACATTCTGGGAATGGTTAAACCGTTTGATACTGCCAATGGTGACCTTGAGTATTGTCGGAGTGGCTTCAATTACTTTATATACAAGAGATAAACTAATTGAGGTAATGAATAGCGACTACTTCTTATTTGCAAAAGCAAGAGGAGAAAGCGGATGGAACATTATAAAAAGACATGGGGTGAGAAATGTCTTACTTCCAGCAATCACATTACAGTTTTTAGGATTTTCTGAACTGTTTGGTGGGGCCGTTCTCGTAGAGCAAATATTTACATATCCCGGAATAGGTCAGGCTGCAGTATCCGCAGGTCTTAGAAGCGACGTGCCATTACTTTTAGGAATTGTTATTTTCAGTGCAATATTCGTTTACTGCGGCAATCTAATAGCAGACATTGTCTATAACTTCGTTGATCCAAGAATTAAAGAAGGTGAAGAAGATGGTTAATCCAAATAAAAAAAGCAAAAATCCGCTATCAAGAATGAATTTAAGACAAAAGACATTATTGACCATCGGATTAACAGTTCTCATATTAGTTCTTGTGGTAATCTCAAGTTTATTCATTAATGCAGGAGACATCACTACAAATTTCCAGGCAATGAACAAGCCACCTAGCTTTGAACATTTATTCGGAACCGACTGGATGGGCAGAGATATGTTTACCCGTACATTAAAAGGACTCGGCTTGAGTGTTCAAATCGGTGCTGGAGCATCAATATTGAGCAGTCTTATTGCTATTGCAATGGCATTGATGGGCAGCATAAACAAATATTTGGACTCACTAATGTCTTGGTTAATTGACCTTTTCTTATCAATTCCCCACATTCTTTTGATTATATTGATATCCATTGGACTTGGTGGAGGAGCATTCGGAGTTACAATAGGAGTGGCAGTTACACATTGGACATCACTTGCAAGAGTATTAAGAGCAGAAATCAAACAGATTCAAACTTCTGATTATGTTAAATTATCCGAAAGGTTTGGAAAATCAAAACTATGGATTGCAAGAAGGCATATCCTACCGTTAGTAGTAACCCAAATCATTGTTGGAACAATATTGATTTTCCCACATGCAATCATGCACGAAGCAAGCGTAACCTTCTTAGGATTTGGTCTGTCACCTCACGAACCTGCAATAGGTATCATATTATCCGAATCAATGAAATACCTTGCAACAGGAAACTGGTGGTTAGCTTTATTCCCAGGATTGGCATTGTTAATATTGGTTTTACTGTTTGATATTGCCGGAGAAAACATCAAAAAGATACTTGACCCAACAAGTGCAAACGAATAAAGGTGATTTCATGGAGAAGTTATTAGATGTAGAAAATGTTTCGATTTCATTTATTCAATATA
>NZ_CAJOJM010000004.1:0-63315 GCF_905234905.1 Methanobrevibacter sp. UBA188
AAAAATATAGTATTTACACTATGTTATCTATATATCTTGGTTAAAGTATATAATAGTTTGCTATTACTAATGTTATTTTTACATGTATCTTTCATTAAAATTGATTTGATAATATACTATTAGTTCCAATTAAATTTTGGATAGGAATCTGAAAATTGTATTGGTATTATTAATGAAATTTCCAGTGTGGCTAGTGAATAATACAATGTAATATTGTAAGTGGTCAACTCCTAATTTGGTGAATGTTATTGGTGTTATAAATTAAAAAATAGGGTTAGGAGTTCAAACTCCTAAAAATCTTTTTCGTCAAATTCGATTCCATCTTTAAATTCGATTTTATCGTCTTCGATTCCAACTAAGTCTTTGAATTCTTTCATTTTTAATGTTTCTTTTTTATGTTCTAAGAATCCATAAACTGATTTGTGTCTGGAACCATTTAAAATCATTTCAACAGCTTCTTTAGCAATCATGATGTTTTCCATTTCACCAATAAATGAAACGGTTTTACCATACACTGCCATGTCAACTTCTGCCATTTCCATAATTATTTCACGTGTTTTTCCATCTTTTCCAATAATTCTTCCTTTATGTCTTGCAAGGGCTTTTTTTGATTTTCCAATATATAATGGTAAGCTAATTACTTCAAGATAAATGTCATCACTAACTAATTTAAGTGCAACTTCTGGATTAAATCCACGGGCTACTGCTTTAACAATATGGTTTGCATTCCATACTCCTAATGGATCCTCCATGTCTTCTCTAGGTGTGATATAAACTGTGCCTTCATCACTATCGATGTCTAGGATGGTTCCGGTAGCTTTTTCAATGGATTTTTTAACATTACCATTGCTTCCAATCAATGCTCCTACTCTATTTTGAGGTATTTTCAAATAATCTGTTTCTGGCATAATATCACCTTTTTTTAGTTAATAATATTTTTTTAATCTATTTTATATAATAATTTCTAAAAAAGTGGTTAGATTTTAGAGTTTCATTGTTTTCAAATCTTTGTGTTGAAGTTAGTCAATGAAATTTGGAATTAAGGGGGTTGGTATTGAAAAGATGTTTGCATCCATACTCTTTTAGTTATAACTGAAAAGATGCAATAGCCATATTTAAAATTGGTTGATATTTCTGTAAAAAAAGAGATTTTGGTCATAAAAAAGAAATAGTTGAAATAAAATTTCAACATTATTTCCTTTAAAATTAATTATTCTTTAGATTTTAAGCTAAGGGTTTGTTTTTCAATTGCAATTTTTTGATCTAAGATATCTGAAATTTCATCCATTTCTTCATTTAAAAATTCGAGATCTTCTTCAATAGATGCTAATTCGATTACTCTTTCCATATCTTTTTCAAGATTTTTAATTAAATCATTTTTAGCTTTTTGCATTTTTAATTCATATTTCAATAAGATTTCTTCTAAATTATTTGTTGCTTTAAATAAAATGAATTCGATAGGTTTTTCGTCTTCTTCTACAATTTCCTTGTCAACAGCATCTAATAATTTAGTAATCTCTTTATCAGCATCATCTTCCACTTTATCGATTATTTTAATGGCTTTTTCAAGATGTCCTTCAATTTTTTTGTCAGCATAGGATGCTTTCATTTTTAATTTTCTTTCTTCATGGTTGATTTTAGCTTGTGCTTTTTTTTCTTCTAATTTTGCTTTTTGTTCATCGATTTTTACTGAAAATTTTGCTTTTTGTTCATCAAAACTCATAATTTCACCTATATTTTATTTAGATAAATTAATTTTTATATTATATATATTAATATATTTTTTTATAACCTTATGATTGGAATATATTTTTTCAAGTGAATAATGTCTTAATATTACATAATCTTAAATAAAATAAATTCATTATTTATTATTGATGGCAAATAATATTTTTAATAAGTTAACTGATAGGCATGCTGCCATTACTGATGGTGTTTTTGCAATCGCTATGACAATTCTTGTTTTGGAATTTGCGGTTCCAACAGTAGCGGAAATATCATCTGGTGTTGCTTTGAACGAATATTTTATAAATTATCTGGCACCGTCCATTTTAATTTATTTCATAAGTTTTTATATTGTTTATAATTTCTGGGAAAATACTGTCATTCTTTTTAATTTTAATAAAATAAGCTATGGTATATTAACCTTAAACATACTTACAATGGCTTCTGTTTGTTTAATACCATTTGCAACAGGATTTCTTTTTAAGTTCTACAATTATACTAATGTAAACTTATTCTTTTCATTATTGGTACTAGTTATTAGTTTATTATACGTATTGATATTTATATTATTAATTAGGAATAATTTTAAGGGATATTTCGATAAAAAAGATGAAATAAAAAACTCTCTTCAGAATGATGGAATTGAATTGCCTAATTTAAAATTATATGTTAAAGGGGTCATATTAACATTGTTTTATATCTTGTTGGCGCCGATTGGCACTTCATTAATATCTATTGGATTGGCTTTCATATCTCCATTATTGAGTGTTTTATCCTTTTTATTAACTTTAGTTTTCGTATCTGTAATTCGTATGAAACGTATAAGCAAAGACAGTCTGGAAAATGTTGATTTAACGGATGATGAAAAAGAGTTTGTTGACAATATTCGAAAAAGCATTTATGGTGAATGAGGATGTTCATTTAATATAATTGTATTTAACAAAAATGATATGTGGAAATGCATTGTTTTTAGTGTATTATTTGATAATCTACAATAATTCACATTTCATACTTTTTTTTTAACTGGTATTAGGTTGGCTATGGATGTCTACAACAATTTGTGAATATTAATCAATATATTTATATTATTTTTAAAAGAAAGAAATAATCGGTGCAAGATTAATGAATAATCAAAGTCAATGGAATTCAAGAATTACTTTTCTTTTAGCCATGATTGGTGCGGCTGTTGGATTGGGAAATATTTGGCGTTATAGCTATGTGGTTTATTCCAATGGTGGAGGAACATTTTTTATACCATATCTGATTGCAATTCTAATTATGGGCATACCATTTCTTGTATTGGAATATGGTATTGGGTTTAGACATAAGGATTCATTTTCCAATATTTTAAAAAGCATTAATCCTAAATTGGAGTATGTGTCCTGGGCATTAGTTTTAATTATCTATTTTGTTTTAATTTATTATGTGGTTATAATAAGTTGGGATTTGGTATATTTGGGTGCTAGTTTTAATTTTAGCTGGGGAGCGGATTCTGCACTTTATTTTGTAAAAAATGTTGGTGGGAGCTCAAATTTATCTAATATGGCAAGTTTCATAATTCCAACAACTATTTCAATGGTAATTGTATGGATTTTTGTCTGGTATATCTCACATAATGATTTAAACGATGGAATAGGTAGGGCTTCAAAAATTTTAATGCCTTTGCTTTTTTGTATAATGGCTTTTATTATTGTTTTCGCATTAACACTTCCTGGTGCGGGCATAGGAATAAATGCATTATTGAAACCGGATTGGCAAATGCTTTTTAATATTAATATTTGGCTGGCTGCTTTTTCACAAATTATTTTCTCATTAAGCATGGGAGAGTCCATTTCATTAACATACGCAAGTTATTTGCCTGAAGGATCAAAATTAACTGACAATGTTTTGATTGTGGTTTTTGCAAATTGTGTATTTGAGGTATGTACTGCATTTGGAATATTTTCTATTCTAGGATATATGTCTTATACTTCCGGAACTCCAATGGTTGAATTGGTAAGTGAAGGTACTGGTTTGGTATTTGTTGTTTTTCCAATGATTTTTAATATTATGGGTCCTATTGCCCGTATAATTGCTCCATTATTATTTGTAGCGATATTATTTGCCGGAATATCTTCTGCTGTTGCAGTATTCGAACCAATGATTAATTCATCAATCCATAAATTCAATTGGTCTCGTAAAAAAACAGTAACTGTATGGTCCATAGTTGGTTGTATACTTTCATTATTGTTCACAACAGGAATTAGCAGTTATATGGTGGGGATTGTCGATAGTTTCATTACAGGATTTTGCATTCTTTTTTTAATTGTAATTCAATGTATAATATTCACATGGTTCTATGATGTTGAGGGCGTTATTCCTATATTGAATGAAAATGATAGGGTTAAAGTTGGAAAAACATGGTTATTTGTACTTAAATATGTATTGCCTTTATTCTTATTGTTCATGTGGATTACTGGGGTATATCATTTACTTTTAAATTCAAATAATTTTGAATTAATTGTTTATGGAATCATTTCTGTTGTTGTGTTAATATTGAGCTATATTTTTACAAATATCAACAAAGAACATCATTGAGTATATTTCCTGTAAAAATTTCGATTATCGATGAATTCTTTGGCCTGTTGGTAAAAGTGTAGTCAACAGGTTGATTTTCATTGATATGATGGATTTGTAATCAATTAAAAAAAGGGAGAGTTTTGAGTTTAAAACTCAAAACATTTTAAAATTTATTTTATGACAACTTTAACCTTTTTACTAATAGCTTTGTAGGTATTGTCTCCTGCAAATTTAGCTAATGCAGTATATTTGCCTTTTTTAGCAAAGTTCACTTTAATGGTAGCCACACCTTTATTGTTGGTTTTAGCTTTGAAAGTTTTATTTTTAATTTTTAAGGTGACATATTTGCCTTTAATGGCTTTTCCTTTTGCATTTTTCAAAGTTACTTTAACTGTTTTTTTAGCTTTTACTATCTTTTTATTATTCCTCCATGCATATTAAAAAATTTAGAATATTTTAAACATTCGTATATATTATTCTAAATCAGAGGGTATATAAATTTATTTAAAATATTGAATTTTATTTAAGTATTGTCATAAAAAAATGTGTAAATGATAATATAATGTAATATATTTCTTTATAATATTAAATATTCTAAATTAAAATTGAATTAAATATTATTTATAATACTTTATTATTATTAAAAATTATTAACAAATATATAAAATAAAATTAATAACTTTCAAATTAATGCTTTTATCAGAAAAAAATTTTCTATAAAAAAATAAACTTATAGATAAAAATTATATAAAATGCGATTTTGAACAAAAAAATTTAAAAAGAAATTAAATATTCAAAAAATTACAAAATTATTTGACAATTGAATATATTTAATTATAAATTGGAGCAAAATATTTCGTATTTTCTAAAAAATTATTTTTGCATTGGTTATTGCTAATGTTTAGATTAGTTATCAATTTTAGCACTTATTTTAGGATTCTTTAAATTTGTTTTCAGCATATGCAATCTCTTCATCATTGGCATTTTGGGGGTGATGTCTAATGTTCGTTGATTTTTTCCGATTTCTTATTGATGTATTTAAAACTTCGGATTAACATATTCCCAAATTTCATCAAAATTGGTTTTAACGCCTAATTTGGTATATTCCCTTACTAATGTGTTAATGTCACGTTCAAGCAATTCTTTTGAAATGGGATTGTCAAGAACTACTGACTGGGATACGTCAATTATCACAGGCTTTTCATTTAAATTTAGGATATTATAATTGGACAAGTCTCCATGCACCAGTTTTGCTTCGTTCACGAATAATTTTAATTGAACCAATAACTTATTGAAGAATTCCTCCGGATTTTGTGGAGGTTGATTTTTAACTGGTTGTGCAGGATTTCCTTCGTCATCACCAATAAATTCAATGAGTAACACATTATTGGAGCTTGTAATCGGTTCTGGAACATTAACTCCTGCAGAGTATAATCTGGTTAGGTTCTTGAATTCTTTTGTAACCCAAGAATAAATAATTTTTCTTTTATTTTTGGTTTTAACGTTAAATCTTGGATCACCTTTAAGGTAATAATCCATTTTTTTAAAATCAGAAGTGGCTATCCTATAGATTTTAACGGCCACAAACTTTTCATCATCGGTAATGCCTGTAAGTACATTGGCTTCTTTTCCGGTACTTATGGCACCATTTAAAACATCAATGTATCCCTGATTAGCTAGCTTGTATAATGTCTCTAAAGTAATTTTATCAAAAATTTCATTCCCGGTTTTTCTCTCGGAATTGTCCTTTTTTCTTTTTTGTGAATGTAACTTTTCATGCTTGGCGTCAGCTTTAGCTACTTTAGGATCCATTTAAATCAAAAAAAATAAGTTAATAAGGCTTACATTTTTAAGTAGCCTTTTCTTTCAAGCCAATTTGATTCGGTTTTTGTGTATCTCCAAATTACATCGGCTTTTTCATCAGATTGGAAATCCCATGGTTTTACAAGGATTACGTCTCCTTCACGAATCCAAATACGTTTTTTCATTTTTCCAGGGATTCTGGTCATTCTGATATTTCCATCAGCACAGCGGACTTTTAATTTTCCATGTCCCATGATTTGTTCAACTACTCCAGGGATTTCTCCTTTTTTAGGAGTCCTCACTCTTCTGTATTCTTGTTGTTGATTTTGATTAGGTTTAGACAAATACTCTCCTCCAAAAATATAATAGCATTTAAGCATAAGATTAAATTATTTATATATTTATCAAGATATTATATATTAAGTTATTGGATTTTATATAAAGTGAATACTATGGGTACTGAATTTTTAAAAATTAAGGAATGCGAAGAGGCAATTGATATTATTCAAGAATTATTTGATGAAAATCTAAAGCCCCAAAGCGAAGAAATTGATGTTGGCGAAGCTTACGGCAGGATTTTGTATGGGGATGTTTATTCCAGAATGGATTTTCCACCATTTGATAAAGCATTAAAGGATGGATTTGCTGTTTTGTCAGAGGATAGTTTTGGAGCTTCTGAAGAATCACCAAATACTTTGGAAGTCATTGATTTTTTAGAGGCTGGTGCCATAACCGACAAAAAGGTTGAAAAAGGAAAATGTATTGAAATTAGTACTGGTGCGGCTATGCCTGAAGGTGCAGATGCTGTTTTGATGGTGGAATATGCTGAAAAAATGGGTGATAAGGTTAATCTCTTAACTACTGTAACACCTTCACAGGATGTCGCCCGTAAAGGTTCTGACATTGAAGAGGGAAACCTTATTCTTAAAAAAGGCGATTTCTTAAATCCTGGTAAAATTGGAGTGTTGCTTTCGCAGGGCTTTGAAACTATTGAAGTTTATAAAAAACCGAGTGTCGGCATAGTATCTTCTGGTAATGAAATAACTCTTCAGGGCGAAGAGCTTGAATATGGAAAAATCTATGATGTAAACGGTGGAATGATTAAAAACGATGCCGTTTCCTGTGGTGCTGATGCTAAATTTTTAGGTGTCATGAGAGATGACTATGATGAAGTTAAGCAGAAAATCACAGATTCCCTAAATGAAGTGGATATATTGTTCTGTTCCGGCGGAACCTCTGCAGGTCTTGGAGATGTCCTAAAGCATGTATTGGATGAGCTGGGTGAAGTTCACATTCATGGAATTTCAGTTCAACCTGGAAAACCGACAATTGTTGGAGTCATTGATGGGAAACTTGTAATTGGCCTTCCGGGAAATCCTGTTTCCGCTTTGATGATATTCAATGCATTTGTAGCTGAACCTTTAACAAAACTTGCCGGCATTGAAAAAGACTTTGAACTTGAAACTGTTAAAGGCAAAATCACAAAAAGAATCCATTCGCAAGTCGGAAGGATGCAATATCAGCTTGTAAAAGTTGATGGGGAGAATATTCAGCCAATTTTTAAAGATTCAGGTGCAATCTTTTCACTTTCAACTGCCGATGGTTATGTAAAAATTCCAAAATTGGTGGAACTGGTTGACGAAGGTGAAGAAGTAGAAGTTTATTTATTTAATTAGATTATAAAATTTATGTAGGTGTAATTATGGATTATGAAGTAAAAGTAATTCCAGAACAAAAGTTGGGTGTTATTAACTGTAAAACCCCAATCGAAGATTTAGGTGTATTTCTTTCTATATTGATGGATTGGGTTGATACTGAAGATATTGAAACAGATGGTGATCCATTCATTGTTTACTTTTCACCAAGACATGAAGTAAACCAGGGCGACGTGGTTTATGATGTAAGTATTCCAATTAAACAGGATGCTGAAGAAACTGATAGAATTCGTGTTGTAGACATGATTGAAAATAAGGTTTTGAGTGGAATGCACTATGGCTCAACTGAAAATATTATGGATACCTATGCCGAATTGGTTGAAGTTGCTCAAACTAATAATTATGATATAATAGGTTCTCCAAAAGAAGTTTTAATCAAGAATTTCTACAACTGTGATGATGAAAAAGATTTCATTACCGAAATACAATTGCCTATTATAGAAATGTAGGTGATGATATGTCTAAAAAAGAATTGGATTTGGATAAGGAAGTCGAAAAGCTTGCTCGAAAATCCAACTTAAATATGAGAAAATCGGAATATGCTTTTGAAAAGCAGCTAAAAAAATTGGATGCTGATATTGACAGTCTTGTAAATGAAAAGATAAAAGATTTTGACATTGATAAAAAATTGACTGAGCAATATCTAACAATCGACTACAGCAATTCCACAGTTGACAGGTATAGAGAAAAGTTAAAGAAAATTTAAATTTTCTCTCTTTTTTTTAATTTTGACCAACCACTCTTAAATCATGCACCAATAATTTTGGAAGAATAAATGAACCGTATTGCTTGATTTCTGATTTTAATCCTTCTACTTGTTTCATGATTTCAAAGATATTTCCTGAAATCATTGCTTTATTGATTGGTTCGGTAATTTCTCCATTTTCTATTTTGAATGCGTTATTTGCTTCTACTGAAAAGTCTCCTGAAATTGGGTTGGCAGTATGCGCTCCAAGTACGCTGGTAGTCAGCACTCCTTTTTTAATTTCGGATAAATCTTTCATTTCATCAAATTTGAACTCAAGATTTGATGGGGAAATCATTGGAGTTGATAAATAGCTTCCTCGATATCCATTTGATGTTGTTTTTACACCTTCCTTATTTGCTGTGTAGATGTCATATATAAATGAATTTAAAACACCGTCTTTAATCAATTCAGTAGTTTCGGATACGCTTCCTTCACCATCACATCTTGTTGTATTCATTCCCTTTTCCAATAATGGGTTATCAATAATGCTCAATGATGGATTGACTATTTCGCTGCCGATTTTATCTTTCAATATTGATCTTCCTCTTGCCACATTTTCCCCATCAAATGCTGTGATGAATGTTTGAAGAAGTCCTGTAGCAGCATAATAATCTAAAACAACATTATAATTGTCTGTTTCAATAGGTTTTGAATTTAGGGAACTTTTGGCCAAATCACATACTTCATTGGCTAATTTTTCACCATCCAAATCATAAAATCTTGATGATGCGGAATTATATGCTGTTGCAACTTCACCATCCTTTTGAATGGTCACAGATAATGAGATTCCAAATCCTGTTCCGTTATTTTCTATTGAAACACCGTTTGAGTTAAGTATTAATGACCTTCCAGCACTTGCAGAAAAACCAGATTCCGTAACTTCACATCCGCTATCGATAGCCTGTGATATTACACTTTTTAGCAATTCTACGGATTCATTCAGGTCAAGGTCGTTAAATCTTTTATCATAAACTTTTTTGACATCTTTTACTTTTTCCACTTCTGCGAAGGAATAATTTTCATCGATTTTGTTTAATTTTGTATTTTCAATTGACTGTTTTGCGGTTTCGGAAATTTTATTGAGGTTTGAAGTAAATGCAAAACCAATTTTATTGTCTTTTATTACTCTAATTCCTATTCCTGCTTCAATTTCTTCTTTTGCAAAATCTAATTCGTCCTGTTTAGAATCCAGTTCAATTAGTTTGGATTCATCAACATAAATTTCATAAGCATCACAATTGTTTTCAACTTCTTTTTTTGCTTTTTCGGCTATTTCATAAATCATATTATCACTTATAGGGCAAATTTTTCAATAGCTTCAGCTACGCCGTCACCAAACTTATTTTCGCAGGTATATGTGCTTATCTGTTTTAATTTATCTTCTGCATTTCCGACAGCTATTTTATAACCTGCTTGCTTTAAAAAGTCTTCATCGTTTTGGCTGTCTCCAATGGCCATGACATTGTCCATGTTGATTCCATTCCTTTCACATAAATATTTAAGTGAAGTTCCTTTGTTAACTCTTTTATCAGTAATGTGGAGAGCAAATCCGCTGTCGTATAATTCTAATTGATCGATGTACTTAAAATCTTTCAGTGCTTCTTCAAGTTCGCTTCTGGCCAAGGTTTTGTAGAATACGGTTTCTGTCAAGCGATACATATTGTCATGGGATGCATGTTTGTCGAATTTTTTACCCAATTTCTCTTTCAGGTGTTTTTCTGCGGATGTTACAAAATCCCTTTCAACCATTGTCTCGACGGCATTGTTGTTTTCTCCTTCTTTAAAAACAACGCCACCATTTTCAGCAACTAGTCCTCCGCTGCATCCGATTAATACTTCTGCTGCATAAGCATAATTTACAACATTTCCTGTAACGATGATGGTGGGAATCCCATTTGATTCCGCTTTTCTCAATGCTTCAATTGCAGAAATGCAAATTTGTCTTTTTTCATCTGTAATTGTACCATCAATATCTACTGCAATCGCTTCTATTGTCATTTTATCACTGTCTTGAATATCTATGTGCAATATTACAGGTTCCTTCTTTACTTACCATACACGCTCCGATTGGATGTAATGGGTTGCATGCTTTTCTAAATAGTTTGCAATCTTCAGGACGTGCAAGTCCTCTTAAAATAGGTCCACATATGCATCCTTTAGGAGCTTCATTAACGTCTTTCACTTCAATGTCATATTTTTCACGGGCATTGAATTCACTGAATTCATCTTTTATTTCCAAAATGGAATTAGGTATTTTTGGAAATCCTCTCCATTCTCTTGAAGTAACATCAAATACCTGATCAATCATGTCCTGGGCAATGACATTTCCTTCTTCTCGAACTGCCCTTTTGTATTCGTTTTCTATTTTCGGTGTTTCATTATGAATTTGTCTTAGAATCATATAAACTGACATCAATATGTCTAATGGATTGAATCCGGCTACTGCCTGTGGGATTCCAAAGTCTGTTGAGAAGTATTCGAATGGTTTTGTTCCAATAATTGTACAAACGTGTCCTGGCTGTATTAATGCATTTAAGCTTGTTTCTCCCGAATTGATTAAAAAATCAATTGCCGGTGGAATTAATCTGTGGCATGAAAGTACTGAGAAATTTTCAGGAGGTTTTGCTAATAATTCTGCAGCTGTTGTAGGTGCGGTTGTTTCAAAACCTGCGGATATGAATGCAACATCGTTGTCTTCTTTTTCAGCTATTTCAATAGCTCTGTTGATTCCATATACTACTCTCACATCACCTCCCTCAGCTTTAGCATCAGCAAGAGACCTTTCAGAACCTGGAACTCTTAGCATGTCTCCAAATGTTGTGATTGTAACTCCTTTGTCGATAAGTTCCAATGCTTCATCAATTTCACGTGATGGAACGACACAAACTGGACAACCTGGACCTGCAATAATTTCAACTTCATCCGGAAGCAAACTTCTAATTCCGTTTTCCATGATTGTGTGTTCATGAGATCCACATACATGCATTATTTTCACAGGTGCGGATAATTCTTTTATTCTTTTTAATAATTCTTGTGACATATTTTTCATATTCATATTAACACCGAAGATTTAATATTACATAATAAATATATTAATTGTATTAATTAAATTTTGTTGTAAAATTCTAGGGATTGTTATGTTTAATAATAATAAAATTTTAGTAGTAATTCCGGCTCGGGGCAGTTCTAAAGTCATTCCTCGTAAAAATATGCGTTTACTTTACAGTAGGCCATTAATATATTACTCAATTAGAACCGCTAAACTATCCCAATATGTTGACGATGTTGTTGTTACTACTGATGATTCTGAAATTGCATTGCTTGCTGAAAAATTTGGCGCAAGTGTGATTAGATATACTAATTTGGTTGAAGAAGAACCTGTTTCTTTGGATGCACTTGTTCACAATGCAATGATTCAAAAAGAAAAATTAACTTTTGATGAATATGATATTGTAATAACTCTAAAGCCTACTTCTCCGTTGCTTAAAACACAGACACTGGACAAGACTATTGAAAAATTTGAAGACTTCTCAATAGATAGTGTTGTTACTGTTGTAGATGATAGGCATTTAAATTGGGGATATGATGAGAATAACAAGAGATATTTCCCATTATACATTAAAAGAGTTGAAAAAGAGTTGTTGCCAAAGTCATTTAAGGAAACTGGAGCTATATTGGCTACTCGTAGATCATTTGTACATGAAGATTCACGTTTGGGAACCAATATTGATTTGGTTGAATTATCAAGGGAAGAAAGTATCGACATTGTTAATAAGGAAGATTGGATTGTTGCTGAAAATTACCTTCAAAAGAAAAGGGTTGCGATTATTGTAAATGCATATGAAGAAATTGGAACAAGACATATTGACAGATGCTTATCTATGGCTTC
Organism: Methanobrevibacter sp. UBA188; assembly: GCF_905234905.1. Lineage (NCBI taxonomy): Archaea > Methanobacteriati > Methanobacteriota > Methanobacteria > Methanobacteriales > Methanobacteriaceae > Methanobrevibacter > Methanobrevibacter sp. UBA188. The sequence goes on from NZ_CAJOJM010000004.1 coordinate 12,440, forward strand.
AAAATTCGTTTTCCATGATATCCTATTTTTAATTGATGAGAATCATCCATTAGGTATTGATATTTTAAAGAAATATAATTATCCTTTTGATGTTTACGATGGTGAAGATGAGTTATTTGAAAAATTACGAAGATTCCATACTCAAATTGTTGTTAATGATATTTTGGACACATCTTCGGAATATATTCTTAAATTAAAAAATGAAGGTTATTTCGTTGTTAACTTTGAAGATTTGGGTGTTGGCAGTGAATTTGCCGATGTTGTATTTGATTCACTCTATGAGCATGATTCCTCTCAGAAAAATATATTTTCAGGTTATAAATATTATATCTTGAAGGAAGAATTCTATTTCCAACCTCAAAAAATAATCACTGATGAAGTAAGAAATGTATTGATATTTTTCGATGGAAGCGATTTGGACAACTTAACCGGAAAGGTATTGAATTCTATTTTGGCTACTAACTATCAAGGTAGAATAAACATTATTTTGGGATTGGATTATCCTAATAAAGAAGAGTTTGTATCTAAAATCGAATCAAATCCTGCCATTCAGGTTTATACTAACGTATCAGATATAAGCGAATTCATTTTTAAAGCAGACATTATTTTTACTTCCGCTGGAAAAACAACATATGATATCTGTTCATTGGGTGTTCCAACAATTTGCTTAAGTCAGGATGAAAGGGAACTTACTCATGTCTTTTGCAGTGAAGCAACTGGATTTATCAACTTGGGTCTTGGGGTGAATGTTGACGAGACGGAAATTGGCGAGCAATTTGTGAGTCTTGTAAATAATTTTGATCAAAGAATTGAAATGAATAAAAGAATGCTCTCCATTGATTTGAAAAATGGATTTGATAATATTTCATCAACTATTAAAGCTGAATATAGGCGGTTTAAATTACGTAAATAGGTGTTAATTTGAATATTTTTAATAAAAGACCATTTTTAATTGCAGATGTTGGATTTAATTTCTTTGACATTGCTCAAAAAGAAGGGATTTCAGACATTGATGCCGCAAAGCTTATGATTGATGAGGCAAAGTCATGCGGTGTTGATGCAGTAATGTTTCAGTCATACAGTTTGAAAAATATAATATCTCAAAATGCTCCTGCTTATTGGGATTTGTCTGACGAACCAATTGATTCTCAGTTTGAATTGTTTAAAAAATTCGATAAATTTGGTCGTGATGATTTCAAACAGTTATCTGATTATTGTAATGATGTTGGAATCATGTTTTTGTCAACACCTTATGATTTTGAAGCTGTTGATTATTTGGATGAGTTTATGGATGTTTATGCCATATCCTCTTCAGACATAACAAATATCCCATTCATTGAGTATATTGCAAGTAAGAATAAGCCGATATTGCTTTCAACAGGAGCATCGACTTTGAAAGAAATTAAAGATGCAATTGATGCAATTGAAGAGGTTTCTACTGTAGATATAGCTATTTTGCATTGTGTTTTATCACATCCTACATTTTATGAGGATGCAAATCTTTTAATGATTAAAGATTTAGCCAAAAATTTCCCGGATTATGAAATTGGGTACTCTGACCATACAAAATCCGATGAAAACATGATGATTTTAACAACAGCATATAATTATGGTGCAGTAATTTTGGAAAAGCATTTCACTCTAGATAAGACTTTACCTGGTAATGACCATGCTCATGCAATGGATGTTGATGATGTTTTAAAATTTAAAGATAATTTAAACTTCCTATCTAAAATTAGCGGTCGCATCAATAAACAACCTTTGATTTGTGAATCTGCTACAAGAAAAGAAATAAGAAGATCTGTTGTGGCTAAAAAAGATATTGCTAAGGGTAAAGTAATCGAAAAATCAGATATTGCATTTAAAAGGCCAGGAACTGGCATATCTCCAACCGATGTTGGTGATGTTATTGGAAAAGTTGCAACTGTTGATATTTTGGAAGATACTTTAATTGATTTTGAAATGTTGCAATGATGTTGGTGATGTGGTGTTTTTTTTTTAAATATTTGACCTATTCTATTGTAATGCATTCGTTAGGGCACATGTCAACACATGTTTCACAGTAACTGCATTCATCAGGGTCATTAATAGTTATTTTGCCGTCTTTAAGTACTAAAACTTCCATAGGACAAACATCGCTACAATCACCGCAGTGGTCACATTTTTCCATATCTATTGTAATATCTGCCATTTTTTCAATCTCCATTTTATTTATATAATTTAATTTAGATTTTTAGTATATAAATATGATATTTTTTTAAGTGATTTTAAAATAATAATAAAAAAAGAAATTAAATTTCTGCAGAACAATCTGCAGAATATTTGTTAATTAAAACAGCGCATTTGTCAATTGTTTCACTATCCAATTTTATTGTGCCTGTTTCGATTTTATTTAAAAGTTCTTCAACAAACAAGTCCTCATCAGTTAGTGGCATATTGATTACAACAACTTCATTGTTGATAAATCCGACTAAAGGTTCAACAAAACAGTTTTTGATATTGTTGTCGTTAAGGAAATTAATTAAATCTTCACCTAAACTCAATGATTTTTGCTTAATTTTATTGTCTTGTGAAAATTTAGCTTGCTTAGTTGTATACCTGAATTTGCTCTTGTTTTCTGAAGTGGTTACTTCTTCAATTTTGTCTTCATCTAATTCACTGGATCCAATCATGTTCAAGTTTTCATTTTCTGATTCTAACCTGAGTTTTGGATTGTATTTTTGTGAGAGAAGTGCATAGATTCCAGTTGGACCAACAACTAAATGGTTTATACTGGATGATGAAGTTGGGGTTTTAACATTGTAGAAGACATAGTAATCATCAGGAAGGGTTAATAAATGTTCTCTAATAATTCTTGTTCTTTCTTCTACTTCTTTTACATCACGAGTTTTATAAAATCCATAAATTAAGATAACCACGCCAATAATTAATGTAAATATACCAATTCCACTGTTGATAATGAGAATCTCAATTACACTTAATATAAATATGACTGCACCTATGGCAAGAATTGTTGTATTCGGATCCATATCCGGCATGTTAAATTCAGGTCCGCCATTTTCAATAAATGAAATATTTGATTCTTCAGCACTTTCATCGGGTTCTTTAATACTAATTTTATCTATTAAACCTCCAAAAGACCCATTAGATTTGCTTTCTTCAATTTTTGGATAAGTTTCGTTGATTCCTTTCATGAATTCCTCTTTAAGGAAGTTTTTCATGATGTTATAATCATTTGTTTTTGGAACCGCAAATTCTTTTCCAAATTTGGTCATGACTGCTTGAGGTATGGTTGTTCTAGCAGTTCTAACAGCTTGTTCCTGTTCTTTTTCTTGTTCTTGCTGTTTTTTCTCATCATCAGCTATTTCTAACATATGTTCTTCTGAGAAGAAGTTTTCTAGTTTATTAGTAAATGATTTTAAGGATAGGTTATCTTCTGTTTTTGTTTCTTCAGGTGTTGAATCATTAGACTTTGATTTAGATTCTTCTCTGAATTTAGCAGCTTCTTTTTTCCTTTCTTTTAGATAATTGTCCAGTTCCTTATTCATATCATCATCAAGATATCTTAAAGAACCTCCGCAACTATCACATTCATAATCAAGTATGCTATCGCTACTTTTAATTTTATATTTTAATCCACAATCCTCACATTGGACAATATATGAATTATCATATCTGAATGAATCTATAAAAGATGAACGGGATTTTTTGCTATCATCAGAATACTCTTCTAAATATTCTAACTCTCCTGCACATGAAGAACACTCGAATGTAGTAACGTCGTCGTTATCATCGAGTTGGTATTTCGCACCACAGTTCTTACAGCATACAACTTTCATATTATCCTCTTTATAATTACTTGTTATGATATTACTTTTTTATTTTTTTTATTATATATGTTTCTAAAGTAAGGTAATTTTTGATGCAATATTATTATTTAAATTTTTCCTTATTTTCATCAGTTAATTACTTATTTTTATTTATTTTTATTTGAATATAAGTAAACCTCTCCGTTTTGGTATATCTTTGTAAATGGTTCTTTGATTGTCTTATTGTCTTTGGCAATGAAGTAATCAACATTATTTTTAACCATCTCGTCCGTGAAGTTTGTTTCATTAGATTGTTTTTCGTATGAGTCTATCTGCATTTTCAGTATAAATGACATGTCTCCACCACGATCTGCCCAAATTGTTTTATTCATATATTGGGGGTCGTGATTTACTAACCATTCACCCACCGCCTTTTCTTCGGATGCTGCACTTTCAAAGTTTGGATGCATCTGATTGTCAAAGGTGTGCGGTGAATTTCCCATTGCATAAATTCCTGTACATAACAGTATTATGCAAATCAGTGCAATCGGAGCTATCACCTTAATCTTGTCCATGTATCTGATGGATTTCAATTTGTCAAAGATTAATGCTAATGATAAAATTATGTAATACACGATGGCTGGAAACATCGGTATGAAATATCTGTCCACTTTTATGTGATGGTAGGTAAAGAATGATAAATTGACTACAAACCAGTAAATCATTATAAAATCCAGTGGAAAATCATCCATGTCTGTTTCATATAATCCTCTATAAAGCGCCAAAAGGGCTAATGAAATAATTATTATTGAAAAAATAATTGAAATTTTGATGAATGTTAATACGAATATTGCTGTTCCTACGATAAAAATTGCCAGGCATATCTTATTCTTTTTATTTTTCATTATTTCTCTATTCTGGGAGCTGAATAATTTTGTCAGATATATTATTGCTCCAACAATTAATATGGTTAGGAATAGGTATGATATTCTTGATGGGTGTCCTCCAATCCATTGCATTTGGGAGATGTTAAATGCTCCTGGTTTGAGGGAATATGGAATGAAATGATTGGCTCCCATATAAATTAAAAAGTTGTCTTTATAATAAAAGATGTTGTTGTATGTTGTATCAATGACTGCATGAGTTGAAGCTGAAATGTCCTGGCCTTGGCTTAAGAAAAACATTCCAATGTTTAGATATTGATAAATTCCAATGAATATTGCAAAAACCAATGCTCCAAAACCTACTCCAATGAGAATGTCTTTTAAATTCTCTTTAATGTAAGTGATAGGTTTTTTGACCATGAAAAATTGAATCAAAAGTACGGGTATCATTAAGACTACCGTAAATCTTGTGAAAAATCCAAGGGCAACTAATGGGAATGCAATGTAGAAATATTTCGTATTTTTCCGGAATGCTAAAAGCATGAAGTAAACGGACCAGATTGAAAAGCACAATCCAGGTATATCAAGCATTCCTTTTGTAACCCATACAATAATCAGCGGAAATGTTGATAAAATCATTGATCCTGTAAAACTTAAAACTTCGTCAAATCTTAGCCTTAGTAAAAAATACATTCCCAAAGCCGAAAATATGTAAAATACGCTACTTACAATGATTATTGTTCCATCGGATATGAATCCCATTCTAAAAAAGATTGAGGTTATCATTGGAATTAAAGGAGATAATCCTCGTGTATTTGCTAATCCAGTATCATAGCCGGCATAAAACAATGCATTGTTCAAATAGAAGAATACGTCTCTGACATAGTAAACTCCGACTTTCAAATCAATATTTAGAAGCAATAACGTTATTGCAGTCACGATTATTAACAGGGATGATATTGCGAGTATATCCTTTTTATGTTCCTGTAAATTCATTTTGATACCTCATTAAAATGATCCGAATATAAAAGCCACAAATGCAATCAGCATTCCAATTTTTAGATATTTTGAGACTTTGGCTGCTGTGGTTTTATCCTGATTTTTAATTATTAAAAATGCGGAGTATAGGAATAGTAGAACTGCAATGGCTATTACTATAAGATAATATAAACCGAAGATATTGACATAGTATAGCAAGGGGCATAATGCACAATCAATGATTATTAGTATGAATGCCAAAATTGAAGTTATTTTTTCTCCATATAGTATTGGCAGTGTTTTTGCACCCTCTAACTTGTCTCCTTCCATATCTTCAATATCCTTTACAAGTTCCCGTGCAGTTGTCATGACAAATGCAAAAAATCCTAAGAATATGGATGTGATTATTATGCTTTCATGGTTTAATGTAAATCCTCCAAATACAAATCCAAATCCAGTCATAAATCCTACTGCAAGGTTTCCAATCAATGGTGTTGACTTTAATTTGTAAGCGTACAGATAAAGCACAACATCAGCCAGTAAAACAATCAAAAATGGAATCCAGTTATTGGTCAAGTAACTTATTAGAAAACCGCAGATTGTACCAAGAATAAATAATAGGTATCCATAGTTTTTCCCATTTTTTAGAGATATTCGTCCGGAAGGAATAGGTCTTTCAGGCTTATTTATCAAATCGATATGGTAATCGAAATAGTCATTGATTACATTTCCAGCAGCAGTTTCAAAAAATACTGCAAGCATTGCAAGAAATATTGGCAAATTAAAGCTTCTATCAATAATTGCAACTAAAATTATGACAATTGCACTCATAATTGCATTGCCTGGTCTTATAATTTCAATATAGGGATTCATATTATCTCTCGTAAGAATAATAATCATTTATTTTTTTATTATTTTTTTTAAATTGTATTAAATAAAGCATACTTTTATATAATTTTATTATATACATAATATTAGTATTTTATTTAATAAAAATTATACTCAAATTAAATTATTTAGCTGGTGTTATATTTGAATAAAATTAAGATAGCTATTGTTGGAATTGGTAATTGTGCAAGTTCCCTTATCCAAGGAATTCATTATTATGATGGTAAAAAACCAGAAGATGCAATAGGACTTATGCATTGGGATATTGGAGGATATGAACCTAGTGATATTGAAGTCGTTGCGGCTTTTGATGTTGATGCAAGAAAAGTAGGAAAAACAATTGATGAAGCAATTTTTGCGAAACCTAATTGTACTACTGTCTTCCAAAAAGACATTCCAAAATATGATGTTAAAGTTAGCATGGGTCATGTTTTAGATGGTGTTGCAGATCATATGTCTAATTATGATGATGAATACACATTTGTTGTAAGTGATGAGGAACCTGTAGATGTAGTAAGTGTTTTAAAAGAAAGCGGTGCTGAAATATTGGTAAATTATTTGCCTGTGGGTTCTGAAGAAGCAGCAAGATACTATGCACAATGTGCTCTTGATGCGGATGTCGCTTATGTCAATTGTATGCCTGTATTTATTGTTAGTGATGATGAATGGGATGCAAAATTCAAAGAAAAAGGAATTCCTATTGTTGGGGATGATATTAAAGCTCAAATTGGTGCTACTATCACTCACAGAACACTAGCTAATTTATTCATGGATAGGGGTGTAAAATTAGATAAGACCTATCAAATAAATACTGGTGGTAACACTGATTTTCTTAATATGTTAAATAGGGACAGATTAGACTCTAAAAAAGAATCTAAAACAGAGGCTGTTCAGTCAGTTTTAACTCAAAGAATGGATGATCGTGATATTCACATAGGTCCAAGTGATTATGTCCCATGGCAAAACGATAATAAATTATGTTTCCTCAGAATGGAAGGGCGTACATTTGGTGATGTTCCAATGAATATTGAACTCAGATTAAGTGTAGAAGATTCTCCAAATTCTGCAGGATGTGTAATTGATGCTGTAAGGTGTTGTAAAATTGGTTTAGAAAGAGGTATTGGTGGACAATTAACTTCTATTTCTTCATATACAATGAAACACCCTCCTATTCAATACACTGATGATGAAGCATATGAAAATGTTGAAAAATTCATTTCTGGCGAATTAGAAAGATAATTTTTCATTTTTTCACTTTTTTTTATTTAATTCTTTTTTTATTTCAACTCTTGTTTTTGCCTTTTTTTTAATATTTAATATAATAAATTTATATAATACAAAAAACATATATTATAGTTGGATTATTATTGATTATTTTTAAATAAATATTAAAAGAGGTGTAATTTAATGGCAAAAGTAAGATTTACAGAAACAGCTCTTCGTGATGCTCATCAATCTTTACTCGCTACCAGGATGAGAACTAGGGACATGATTCCTATTGCAGAAGAAATGGATAAAGTAGGTTATTTTTCAGTAGAAGCCTGGGGTGGAGCTACTTTTGATACATGTATTAGATATTTGAATGAAGACCCGTGGGATAGATTAAGACAATTGAAATCTGAATTTAACAGAACACCAATCCAAATGCTTTTAAGAGGGCAAAATTTGGTGGGTTATAAACATTATCCTGATGATGTTGTAACAAAATTCGTTGAAAAATCTTATGAAAATGGTGTGGATATTTTCAGGGTTTTCGATGCTTTAAACGATATTAGAAATATGGAAAAAGCAATTAAGGTTGCTAAAGACCAAGGAGCACATGTTCAAGGTACAATTAGTTATACTATTAGTCCAGTACATACTTTGGATGATTTTGTAGAATTGGCTAAAAATCTTGAGGCTCTTGATTGTGATTCTGTAGCTATTAAAGATATGGCTGGTTTAATTACTCCTTCAGCTGCTTATGATTTAGTTTCAGCTCTAAAAGAAGAAACTGATTTGCTTGTAGATTTGCATTGTCATTGTACCAGTGGTATGACTCCTATTAGTTATTATGCAGCTTGTCAAGCGGGAGTTGATGTTTTAGACACTGCTATTTCACCTCTCTCTTGGGGAACAAGCCAACCACCTACTGAAAGTATGGTTGCTGCATTGCAAGGCACAGATTTCGACACTGGTCTTGACTTAAAATTATTAACTCACATTAAAAAATACTTCGATGATATTAAAGAAAAATACGCTGGTATTTTAGATCCGATTTCTGAAAGTATTGATGCTGAAGTGTTGTTGTACCAAATTCCTGGTGGAATGCTTTCAAACCTCATTTCACAACTTAAAGAGCAAAATGCTCTTGACAGATACAATGATGTATTGGAAGAAATGCCTCGTGTTAGAAAAGATATGGGATATCCACCTCTTGTAACTCCGACAAGTCAAATTGTAGGTATTCAATCTGTAATGAATGTATTAGGTGGAGAAAGATACAAAACAGTATCTAACGAAGTTAAAGAATATATGAAAGGAATGTATGGTAAACCTCCAGCACCTGTAGATGAAAAAATATCTAAAAGAATCATAGGTGACGAAGAAGTTATTACTTGCAGACCTGCAGATTTATTGGAACCTGAATTTGATAAATTCAAATCTGAAGGTGAAAAAGAAGGATTTGTCAAATCTGATGAAGATGCATTAACTTATGCATTATACCCACCGATAGCTCCTAAATTCCTTAAAGGAGAAGCTGAAGAGGAAGAACTTAAAGCACCTTCTTTAATGGATGAAAATGATGCAATCGGAATTCCAACTCAATATAATGTTGAAGTTGATGGGGATGTATTTGAAGTTAAAATCATGCCTACCGGATTTATGGAAATCGAAGAAACCGATTCAGGAAACTTCAAACCAGTTGAAGGTGGAGTCACTTCATCCATGCAAGGTATGGTAATCAAACTCAATGTTAATGTTGGGGATAAAGTTACAAAAGGATCCACTATCTGTGTCATTGAAGCTATGAAGATGGAAAATGACATTCAGTCTGAAGTGGATGGTGTTGTAAAAGAAATCTTTATAGAGCCTGGAGATGCAGTTAGTGCAGGCGATACATTAATGGTAATCCAATAGATTACCTTTTTTTACTCTTTTTTTTGCTTTTTTCAGTAATTTTAAACTTACTAATGTTTTTATATACTTTTTAAAATTATATAATATAAAGAAGTAGTTATTTGTGGGATTATTATGAAGGATATTTTTGATGAATGTCAATTTGGAGATTTAAAACTTAATAGTAGAATTGTCAGAACCGGAACTTGGGAAACTGAAACAGAAGAAGGGGGATTTCTTTCTCCGGCTATTTATGATAGGTATGAAAAAATTGCAGGTAGCGGTGCAGGTTTGATAATATCTGAAATGTTTGCGCTTGATTACAAGGACCGTTTCGCATCATACTCTGCAAATTTAAATTATGTGGGTTTTGTAAAAGATTATAAGATGATAACCGATATTTGCCATAATCATGATGTTCCTATTCTTGGACAATTGGCATTCTTTTACTATGATGATGGTGACAATCAAAAAGCCGAACCAAATGACCTGACAATTGAAGGAATTAGGAAATTGCAATCTGAAGTAATAATGGCGGCTAAAAAATTCTCGTTCGCAGGTTTTGATGGAATTCAAATCGACATGGGAAATAATTTTTATCTGGCACGTTTCATAAATCCTTATTTCAATCAAAGAGAAGACCAATATGGTGGAAATACTGAGAATCGCGTAAGGGTTGCATCAGAAATCATTAAAGTAATTAAAAAAACAATGGATATGCATGTGAGTGTTAGGATTAATCCGTGGGATGTTAGAAAAGATGGAATGACTGCTGAAGAAAGTCTGAAAGTTGCAAAGGAACTTGAAAAAGCGGGTGCAGATAGTATTCAATTGACTGCACGTACAATTTCTTATCTTTATGATGGAAATGAAAAGAATCCATTTTTGGTTTATGTTGACAAATTAATTGATGAAATTGACATTCCTGTAATTTTAGGAGGATCTCTAAGGGACATGAAATCTATGAATGATGTTTTGAATAATACTGAAGTTGAGTTAATGTCAATGTCCAAGCCATTTGTGGCCCAGGCTGACTTTTTAGCTGATTGGAAAGCCAATGGTGGGGGAGTTTCAATTTGCCAAAGCTGCAATAACTGCTACTCTAAAAAAACCAGTACTTGCTTTAAACATTTTTAAATTTTAGTTAGCTTATAGAGTTGATTTTGTTTAAATTTCATTGAGGAAAAATGGCATTAATTTCAATCCTTTGTTGTGGATGACTTTTGATAATGTCTCCTTCTTTTTTTTTTAATCTGAACTCAATTCAAGGTTCAGTAGTTATATATTTACAACCATTCAACATCGCTAGATTATTTTTTTAGATTGAAACGATTTGGGAAATGGCAATGTTGAAATCCTAGAATTCACTTGAAATTTCACATCGATGTGATTTCTTGATGTGAAATTAGTATTTCTTTTATTAGCCGGATATATGTAATTTATTTTATTACAGTTGAAATATTACTTTGCTATTTTAAAAAATAAGATATAATAAATTATATATAATAAAATGGAGAATATTTATATATATGAACCAAAAAAACAAACATTCTCCAGTTATAGTTAGGTTTTCAAAGCATAAAAACCTTTTGGATTTTGGCTTTAAAAAACAAACAAAAAAATTTTTCAAAAAATTTGAAAAAGACAGTAAAATCGATATTAACTCAAATAATTTGATTAAATTTATTGAACAATCATATAGTTATGCTAGAATAGTGTTAAATCTATATTCAAGCAAATATTCGAAGAAATTGTACTCGCAACCGGCATTATTCACAATTATTGCATTGAAAACTTATTTAAATTTAACTTATAGGGAAATAGTTGAATTTATTAGTTTTTCAGATAGATTGCAGAAGTATTTGAAGATTAGAAGTGCTCCCAATCATTCAACTCTTCAGAAATTCTTCAAAAGGATGCCAACCGACATGTTTGAAAGAATAACAACTCAAATTATTTCACATTTAGAAATACGACCTAAATTAGTTGCTCTTGATGGAAGTGGATTCACCAGCGACTACGCAGACAAATATTACTCAAAAATACGTAGTCATGACGTGAAAAACTTCACCAAATGCCATATTGCAATTGATGTGGATTCAAGAATAATACTATATTCACAAGCAGTAAAAGGACCTAGACATGATGTAAAATTTGCAATTGCATCAATAAGAGGTTTAAAAAAATATAATCCTCAATTTATAATAGCAGACAAAGCATATGATACTAATGCTATTAGAACATGCATCAATGAAGAAATAAAAGCATCAGACCAAATACCACTCAAATCTAACTTCAGACACGGATGGTACAGAAGATTAAGCATCAAAACATTTAAAAAAGAAATATATTCAAGAAGAAACAATGTAGAAAGTATATTCAGCGTAATAAAAAGAAAATATTCTGGTATTAATAAAAGTAAAAGCACACGTTTACAAAATAAAGAAACAAGACTCAAAACATTAGTTTATAATATTGATCTTTCAACAAAAATTTAAAAAAGGATTTCAACAAGACCACATTTGCATAAGTTATATATCATACGAAACATATAGATACATATCTTTTGTTTAAACAATGTTTGATTTGAAATTGGTTGGGAAAACATGACACTCAGACTGCAATTGTTTGCAATCTTTCCCAATATTTTTGAATTTTTAAACAAACTTGATAAGAGATAATTTGAAAGACATGTTAAAAATATGTGGTATTATGAAATTTAAAAAGATAATGTTCGTAACGCTCCTGTTACTTGCAGTTTTAACACTTGGTGCAGTTAGTGCGTCACAGGATATGGATGCATCTGCTCTTGAAAACAGCAATGATGAGGTGATTGTTGGTGAATCTCAGACAGATGCCCTGGTGGATGACGGGTCAAGTGAATTAAGTCAAGACAATGTGCACATTATAGGTGCTGAAAGGGAGTACGACACTGACACCTCAAATCAGGAGGACAATTTTGGTGTTGAAGTTCCAGATAATGCAAACGGCACTGTAATTGTATCATCTAAAGAACAAGAATCTCTCAACGAGGACTTGAATGATATCAATGAAGAAAACACTCTGGAAAACGAGAATACTAAAGTATTCGGTGAGACATTAGCATTTAGCGGATATGACAACTTTAACCAAAGTGAAAAATCTGCTGTCGGACTTGAAGTCTATGGCAGTGACAATATCTTGGGAAAAAGCATAGACAATGATATAAATCTGGGGGTCGGAGAAAAAGCCTTTGCAATTTTGGATTTGTTGAATTTTATTGAAAAAAATTTACCTGTTATCAAAACAAATATTATCAATCCATTGCTAAAAAATGAGTTGGCTTTGTATCTCAATGGCATAAAGGCAGCTACAATAAAATTGATTAATGGTGAATTTAAATTAGCTGATTTTAATCAAAGTTTCCTTAATATATTGGAAGGCTTAACATCAGGCAAATTCGTTGTAACAATTAAATTAAATGATGGAATGGTGATTTATAATGCTTCATTCTCCACTTTAACCAAAGATGCGCCTATTGATGCCAGCATGCCTTCAACTGCTCTAACCAGTCAGGATGTATATATTACACTTTCCACAAACAAACCAAAAGACAAAGAGTATACAATCCGTGCGGGATTAATTGCATTGATTGATCCTCATTTTGAATCTGGAAGGCCTGTAAGTGACTTTGCCATTGACTTATGGGGCAGTGACATGAAAGATTTTTGGGAAAAAGGCGGAGGTAAAGTTAACTTAGGTCGCTTTTCTGAAGGTTTACATAAAATAATCGTTCTATATGCTATTGATTTCGAAGATAGACACGATGAATATGACTATTTGTCAAAAATATTTACCCTAAATGTCACAAAGGATAAACCAAAAATCATTGCATCTGCTGTCACTGCAGCATACAAATCTGATAAAAAGCTTGTAATTACATTAAAAGACAGTCAGGGCGTTGTATCAGGTAAAAAAGTAACTGTTAAAGTTGGAAGCATTTCAAAAACTTTGAAAACCAATAGTAAAGGTAAAATTTCAATTGACATTTCAACTTTAGCTCCTAAATCCTATAAGGCAACAATTAATTCTGCCGCAGATGGCGTCTATAAGGCTGCAAGCAAAAGCAATGTCAATGTGGTTGTTAAAAAAGCAAAAACCAAAATAACTGCAAAAACAGTAAAAGCTAAAGTCAATGCAAAAGTCAAGAATGTTGTTGCAGTAGTGAAATTCAATAGCAAAAAGTTATTGAAAGGAAAATTAGTTACTTTGAAAATCAAAGGAAAAACCTACAAAGTCAAAACCAACAAAAAAGGTAAAGCCGTCTTTAAAGTTAAAAATTTGAATAAAAAAGGCACATTTGTTGGAACCATTAAGTTTGCAGGTGATAAATATTTCAAAGGAACTTCCAAAAAGGTAAATGTGGTTGTTAATTAAAGGAAGGGATTTAATATTCCTTCAATTTTCTTTTTTTTATCTGATTAATGCAAACTCTTAAACATTAACACTAGGATTTTTTAGTTTTGCTTTGCTTTGAATTGTTTGATATATATCCTAGAGTTTTTCAAAACTATATTTTGAAATAGCTGTTGTTAATGTTGATGCAGCATTGATTAAAATGGGTTAATGTGAAATATTTTTGATTTAATTAATCATTTGTAAAATTTGAATAATGTTAATCATTGAATTCAGTATAGTTTCTGAATCTGAAGTTGACTATAATTAAAATTCAATAAAAAATAAAGATGCCACCACCAAAATTCAAATTATTGGTGATGTCCTAAAATAAATAAAAAAAATTCTTTAAAGAATTTGAATTAAATCCTTTAAAGATTATCCTGTTAAACTTTCAAATCCTCTTGAAGCAAGTAATCTAGTGAATGAGCCTTCTGGTTTCATAATGATGTTTCCGTTAGAATACTCTTTTAGTGCAGTTTGTACCATGGTATTTTTCTTATCAGGATCTTTGGAAGCATTAGCAAGTGCTTTAACTAATACCATTACGGAATCTCCTCTTGACATGTTTCCTTGAACATTTTCATTACCTGGATAACCTTGGTACGCGTCGTTTTGACGAATAATTTCAGTAGCAGAAAGGTTTGTTACTTCACCATCTACTTTAAGTGGACGAACAGAATTTATGATATCATCTACTGCAACATCATAAACAACCACGACAGCATCTGATTTCATTCCGGTATTAGCTTCAACTATCTCTTTAGCATACTCCATACCTTGACCTACTCCATCCCACAGACAATCGTGTAGGAACATGTTACCTCCCAGACCTCCTGGGGCGGGCTGTGTAGGATGTGTCATTCCTCCAGGGTATACTGGAGTATAGTTTTTCAAAGATCCGTTTTCTAAACGAATCATAAATGCCATGTCCACTCCACCGTTGGATTGTTCTTCTTTATCAGAAGCTAATACAAGTATGTTCTTGGTTTCACTTGATAAATCTGGACCGCTGAATAACGCTCCAAAGATTACTGCTATTAATCCAATAAGAACGATAACAAGAATAGCTATGATTAATTTTTTTGTTCTATTCATTTAATTCACTCGCTTTGATTTTGATGCAAATTAAACTTTAAGTAATATTTAAAGAAATACGATACTTAATGTATTTTATTATATATTTAGTTTTTAACTTATTTAAAAGTTATCACTTTCTGTAATGAGTTAACAATATTTCTTTAAAGTGAGTGTCATCTTGTTTTTCGTTTGTATGTGGGGATGATTTGTATTTGGCTTCTAAATAATTATATTCTCCCTCTTGATTTAATTTGCCGGTTCTTTCTTTTTTGTATAGGTCAATTGATTTATCTAATTCATAATAGAATTCATCATAATCTATTTGGGCTGGGGGAGTGTTTCTAATCATGTCTTCAATTTCTTTTGTAATTTCATTGCCGGTCCATACAATTTCATAAATTGAATCTCTGGATGCAAAATATGCATGGGACTGGTTGTCATGGACATATTGGTTGTATTGGCAGTAATATCTAACTGGATGTTTGCCTATTGTCAAATTCTTTTCATATTCTTTCTCACAGGCCCAAAGTCCAATGTGTTTTTCAAGATTGTCATCAACGCATTCAATGGAAAACTCATTATTTAATTCATATCGGTTATTGTCTATTTCTCCACCTTTGTATTTGGAAGGTATTTCAAAATTGACATTGTTTAGAGTAATGTTTGAGTCATTTTGAGCCCAAACAGCTCCAATAAATAGAATAGTTATCATGAAGATAAATATTTTTTTACTCATATTGCTTTTAATTATATCCATCATATATTAAAAAACTTATTAAACACAACTTGTAAATATAATTATTGTGATGTAATATGGCAAAGGATGATAGGAGCGCTATAAACCCATTTACTGGAAAATCCCATTTTGATATAATTAATGACGATAAGTTTTTGCAGGATTCATATAATGAGTATTATGCTATGGTCAATCAGTCACAGCTTCTTGACAACACATCTCAAGGTCAATTGGTTAGAAACGTTGCCATAAGATTGATTCAGGCGGTTGAAAACTATTTGGCTCAAATAGGCAGAAGTGATTATACTGAGGATTATTATGACTGGGACTTTCATTTGATTGCAGACAATGCGGTGAATGCATTCTGCATGCCTGGCGGTAAAATTGTCATGTTTTCAGGTATTTTATCCGTTGCAGATAGTGAAGAGAAAGTAGCATTTATTTTAGGTCATGAAATGGCTCATGCACTGCTTGACCATGCCCGAACTAGAATCAGTGCTCAAAATGCTCAAAATACTATTACTTCGGCTGCATGGTTTGGTAGTTTCGCTCTTGATCTTGTAGGTTTGGGTGGAGTCGGTGACCTTACAAGGGCTGCAACCAATGTTGCAAGTATAGGGTCTCAATTTTTCCTGATGAATCCATGGGGAAGAGACCAGGAATTGGAAGCTGACAAGCTTGGAATGATGATAATCCATTGGGCAGGCTATGATATTTCTCGAATTCCTGATTTTTGGCAGAGCATGGCTGGAGGAAATCCAAATGATCATGATTTTTTCTCAACACATCCTTCAGACAGCAAAAGAATTGCAGTCATGAATGAATTGATTGTGGAAATTGAAAATCAAAAGGATTTTTATTCATCTCCTGTTTTAAGTGAGGTGCCAACTCCAAAAGATGAATTCAAACAGTCTAATTTTGCAAGCGGAAATAAGAAATATTGTCAAAATTGCGGCACTGTTGCCGATTCAAGTGACAGATTCTGCACAAATTGTGGTGCTAAATTTGAAGTTGAATTAAAATGTCCTAATTGTGGTGCTTCAGTCGGTAGTGATGATTCATTCTGCACTAATTGTGGAATTAAGCTTCATTAAATGCTTATTTTTTTATTTTAGGTCTTATTTTATATTTTTCATGATAATTTTTTGTATTTTCCGAAACATTTATATACTACATTTGGTTAATATATTGTGTGTAAGTTATTAACAACTTATTAACAATATTTGGGATGTGAATATCATGAAGGATTTACCTCAAAATCAGGACTTGGATTTGATTTTTGTAATAGATAAAAGTGGATCAATGTGGGGGTCTGAAAAAGACACCATGGGTGGCTTCAATGCTTTCATTGAAAAAGAAAAGAACAAGGAATTTAATACTAAAGTAACTACAATCCTTTTCAATGATGGATATGAAGTATTATATGAAAGAAAAGCAATTGAAGATGTTGGTGAATTAACATCCAAAGAATACTATGTTGGAGGTTCAACAGCTCTTTTGGATGCGATTGGAAGGACAATTACATCACTTAACAGCAAAATTGAAAATAAGGTATTGTTTGTTGTCATGACTGACGGTATGGAAAATTCATCCATTGAATATTCCAAAAAGCAAATTAAAAACATGATTTCAAGTCATAGTTGGGAATTTATTTTCATTGGTGCTGATATTGACTCTTATGGCGAAGCGGGTTCAATCGGATTTAAAAAATCCAGAATTGCAAACTATGAGAAATCTAATGCTGGAATTAATGATGCATATTATTCAGTTGCTTGCGCTGCAGATTCTATGAGAAAAAATATTGATTTGGATGATGCCAATTGGGATGCTGAATTAAGAAAGTATGATTAGTCATTTTTCATATTCGGTTAAATCTTTAATTTTTAATTTTTTAAATGCTCGTTTCCGCCTCATACAACTTTCGCAAACGCCACAATGTTTGTCTCTACCTGCATAACATGAATAGCTTAATTCCATTGGAGCACCAACTTCAACACCTAACTTAACAATTTCCTCTTTATTCAAATCAATGGCTGGTGCTTCAATTTTTATATTTTCAGGCGAACCAATGCTTATTAACTCATTGGATGCATCCATAAATTCTTTTGAGTTATCTGGAAATGTTGCAGCTTCTTCTGCATCCCAGCCCACAATGATTATTTCAGCGCCAATGCTTTCAGCAAATGATGTTGCAATTGATGTAAACACCATATTTCTTGCAGGAACCCAGACGCTTTTTGCAGTCTCTTGGCTTTTTTCCAGATTGTCCAATTCATTTTCTTTAATTTCAGGAATGTCCTCATCAGTATTCAAACTGGATGTGCTGATTTGAGCAAGCCATGGAAGATCAATCACATAATGCTTAAAGCCCATCTTTTCGCAAATTTCTTTTGATGCTTGCAGTTCTCTTTTAAAACTTTTTTGACCGTAATTGAATGTAATTGCGTGGATTTCATAGTCATTTGAATAAACGCTTGTTGCAACAGTACAGTCAAGTCCTCCGGATAAAACTGAAATCGCTTTTTTCATCTTATCATCTCTTTTACCTTTATTAATGGAAGGCCGGTCTTTTGTGCGATTTTTTTCAAATCTTCATATTCTGCTCTTGATGAAATAATCTCGCCGTTAACATAGCCGTTTTTAAATGTGACTTCAAATGTTTCGCCATTTATCTCAAACTCTTTTTTAACAAATTCTCTTTTTGCTATTC
This sequence comes from Methanobrevibacter sp. UBA188, assembly GCF_905234905.1. Classification (NCBI taxonomy): domain Archaea; kingdom Methanobacteriati; phylum Methanobacteriota; class Methanobacteria; order Methanobacteriales; family Methanobacteriaceae; genus Methanobrevibacter; species Methanobrevibacter sp. UBA188. The sequence goes on from NZ_CAJOJM010000004.1 coordinate 31,058, forward strand.
CTCTGTGTAAATTTGGAGCGATTCTAATTCCTAAACTTCCGGTTTCTTTAAAAATTACATTTACAAGTTGATTTCTATTTTTTCTTTTTGAAATTACTTTTAAAAGACTTCCTTGGCGGTTTTTCTTCATGATTATTGGTGTGATTGACACGTCGCTTGCTCCGTTATCCAGGAGCTTGTCAAATAAATATCCAATTTCTTCACCGGTTAAATGGTCCAGATTCGTTTCAATAACATCTATGGTATCCTTTTCGGATATGTCTGATGTTTCTATAATCCTTAAAATGTTCGGATGGTCAAAATCCTTTTTGCCTGCACCGTAAGCTATTTTTTTAGGTTTGATGTGTGGAATGAATTCGCTTATTTCATCGCAAATTTCAGCATAAATCGCACTGCCTGTAGGTGTTGCAAGTTCGCTGTCCACTGGTCCTCCAACAATATTTGCATCTTTTAGGATTTCTAAAACAGCAGGTGCCGGAACAGGTATTGTTCCATGGGCAGTTTTTACTCTACCTCCGCCAACAGCTATTGGAAGGCCGATTATTTTTTGCTGATTTAAATTAAGTGAATAATAAGCATATATTGACCCAATTACGTCTGCTACTGCATCACTTGCACCGACTTCATGAAAATGTATTGTCTGCAATGTTTTTCCATGAACTTTTGATTCGGCTTTAGCTATTCTTTCAAAAACATTTATTGAAGTTTCTTTAACTTTTTCATCTATGTCCAAGCTTTCAATTTTTTCAATGAATTCAGGATAATTGACTGGAGGTTGATGTTCAATCATTTCCACATGGCAGAATGTCGAATCAATTCCATGTTTTGAGATTTTATTAAATGATACTTTCACTTTACCGAATGCTTCAGCTGATTTTTCCATTATTTCCTTTAGCTCATCTTTATTTGCACCTAAGTCAACCAAAGCACCTATAATCATATTTCCAGCAATTCCGCTGGATTGGGGGTCAATAATAATTGTCATAGTATGATGTCCTTTTTTGTGATTGATATAAAATTTAAATTAAATAATTAATATATTATATGTATAATTGATTAGGTTATAACATGAAAATTGGTGTCATTGAAAAAGATTATGGGATTTGCATTAATAACCCAAAGCATTTTTTGGCATTCAGCGACTTCACGGTTAGTGACGGTATTGACATTGTTGAAAATGTCAATGTTGTTAAGGCTAAGGATGATTTTAAATCAACTGCAAAAAAAGCGGAAGTTTTCAATCAGTCTCAAGGTTCTTATATTGCACAGGCAAGTGAATCTTTGGATTATTTTGAAAATACTTATGGGGACTTGACTATTTTTACATTTATGGCAAATGATGTTGTTGTCGAGGAGTTTACCAAACAATTAAAAGTGGCCAATTCTCCTAAAGGATTTCTGGATGCAAGAATTAACTTAAGCCATATTGTTTACATTGATAAGGTTTTATCCCCAAAAGACTTGCTTAAAATCTTTAAGGCGGTTACCAATATTAAGGCAAAGGCTTTGGCCAGCATGGCATTGCCTATTCACATTCAAAACATTTTGAATACCAATGAGTTTCTTGCAGTTCTTTCAAATATTCCCGAAAGCGATGGCGAAAGCCTTGATATCAATAATGCCCAATATGATGAAATTGATTTTGAAGAGATAAAAGTTCAAATTGAAGAAGCGATTGAAATAAGTCTTGAAGATGCATTTAAAAGACTTGATTTGACTTTTGGAATATTGGATTATCTTGTGGCCGAAGGTATTCTTATAGGGGATTTGATTGAAGCTGGTTTGGAGCTTGTTGATGATGAAGTTAATGATGATTTAAAACAAAAAATGGAAGCGCAGATTCTCAAGTCATTGGCAGACATTGATGTTATAACTCTGATAGTTGCTGCAATGAGGACAGAACAGGACCTGGCCGGAGACCATATTAGAGAAATCAATATGGGTGATGATTCAAATCACTATGCTGATGATGTGCTGGGTTTAGCTGTTTCTAACCAGATTGCAGGAACAAAAGCAACTTTCAACTTTAGGAGATACTGTGAAGCAAAACCTGGCATTATCTATGGCTTGCCTCCTTTTTTGGAGGATGTATTTGCAGGTTTGATAGCCGGTTGTGTTTCAAAAATTTTTGAGGAATGATTATGGAAGATGATAGCTATTTTGAAGATGAGGAATTTTCACCGATAAGGTCTTTGCTGGGCCTTTTGACATTTTCAACAATTTTGCCGATTCGCGTATATACTTCAATAGAGTATATGACCAAATTGACCTGGTGCTGGCCATTTCTACATATATTCATAGGCCTTTTGGCAGCAGCTTGCGGTTATGTCTCTTTGAATTTCCTGCATTTGAATACATTTTTCACGGCCGTAATTGTCTATGCATTTTTGATGATTATTACAGGTTATAATCATTTGGATGGCGTAATGGACATGGCCGATGGAGTAATGGTTCATGGTGAACCTGAACGCAAAATCAGGGTGATGAAAGACCCGTCCGTAGGTGCAGGTGGTGTTGCAACACTGTTTTTGGTGGCCAGTTTAACAATAGCGGGCTTATACAATATTCTGGATTATAATTTCATATCCGGAATAATTATTTGTGAAATGGTTGCAAAGACTTCCCTTATTACAACTGCACTTTTATCAAAACCGTTAACTCCTGGAATTGGAAGCTATTTCATGCTTGAAACAACTCCGTCAAATTACTTGATATCCACAATATTCGTTTGCATAATATCATTTTTATTGGGTGGTGTTGTTGGAGTCTGCGGAGCTTTAGGGGCTATGTTTTCAGGCATCATCATTGCTCTTATTGCCAGAAGGAATTTCGTGCTTGCCAACGGTGATGTTTTGGGAATGAGTAACGAAGTAGGTCGTTTAATGGCATTGTTGTTTATGGCTGTAGCTTTATATTTCTTCTAATTTTTCATTTTTAAAGCAATTTAGTGTGTTAAAATTAAAATTGCTTTCTTAAAAAGCATTAGTTTATTAAGTAGGTTCTATATAGTTAGTTTTGATGTGTGTCACTCACCAGTTTACATATTCATCACCTCCATTTTTTAAATACAACTTCGTTCATAAGCAAACATCATCCAATCCTGTTTCAATTAGTGGTGAGTGGCCCGTCATCATTCATACAAATTTTTAAATATTCAAAATTTAAAATATTAGATTAATTAATTTATTTTTTTGATATTATGAATGTAAATGTTTTAAGATTAGATCACAGATTAAAAAGAGATACTCGTATAACAACTCATGTATGTTTGACTGCCCGTGCATTCGGAGCCAGCAAAATATATCTTGCAGGAGAAAGGGACAATAAGCTCATGGAAAATGTGAGGGATACCTCTTCACGTTTTGGAGGCAACTTTGAAATAGAATATGCTGAAGGTTATATGGGAGTTATCAATAAGTGGAAAGCTGATGGTGGAAAAGTAGTTCACCTGACAATGTATGGATCACAAGCTCATGAAGTTGCTCCTGAAGTTCGTGCAGATGGTTCTGATATTTTAATCATTGTTGGCGGTTCCAAAGTTCCTGGAAAAGTATATAAGGCAGCAGATTGGAATGTTTCCGTTACAACTCAGCCTCATTCTGAAGTATCATCTCTTGCTGTATTTCAACATCTTCTGATGGATGGCAAGGAGTTTGATTTGGAATTTGAAAATCCTGTACTTGAAGTTATTCCGACTGCTCATGGAAAAAATGTCAATATCCATAATGAAAACCGTTAGGAAATGAAGTCATCCAATCTTTTGATTGCTTTTAGTTTTGTGTCTTTTTTTATGCGTGCCTGGTCAATTGCATCCCTGATGGTTTGAATTGAATTGTCGTAGACTTCCCTGTCAACAGGATAGGGAAAACCGTCTTTTCCTCCATGGGTAAAACTGTATTTGACAGGGTCCTTCCAGCTGGCAGGTTCTCCGTATACCAAGTCGGATATCAATGCCAATGCTCTTATTTTTTTAGGTCCAATTCCCTGAAGAAGAATTAGCTCTTCATAGTTTTCGGGCTGAATTTCCCATGCCTTTGTCAGCACTTCAAATTCCTTGTCTGAAATGTCCATGTCAAGCACAGGATGGTGTGCAGGCATTGTAAAATCTTCCAAAAGCATTTGATTGTCTTTTCTTTTGAAATATTGTCTTAGGTGGTTTGGATTGTCGTTGATTAAATCAACGCTAATTTTTTGAGCTTCCTCACTATCCTTTGAAGACATGTTCAATGTGTTTGGAGTTTTTTTGTCGCATGAAATTCCGCTGTGAGGATCATTTAATAATTCATCAACCTCTTCGCCTAGCCAATGGTATCTGCGGGCGTATTTGGTTTCTGTGTTCATTCCCTGCTGGATGACAGCCCAATTACCCTTTTCGGTAATGAAGAAGTTGTGCTGGTATAATGTGTATCCATCTTGAATGCATGAGTTGTCAATTTTGGCGGATAATCTGCTTGTTTCAACTAAGGTTTCGGTTGTTTTGGTTTTTAGGTTAAATACCTCTCCAGCATGTTCAATTCCTTCGGGAGTCTTTCTGGATTTCGCGCCTTTTCCTCCTGTCAGATAAATTCCATGTTCTTCAGGAGATAGTGATGCCTTTAAAGCTCCTAATGTGGTTGTGGTTGTTCCTGAAGAGTGCCAATCAAAACCTAAAACACAGGAGAATGCCTGAAACCAATATGGATTTGAAATTCTGTTTAGAAATTCATTCAAGCTATATTCTTCAATGATGACCGAAGCTAGTGCTCCTGACAAGTCAACCATTCTGGAAAATAGCCATGCAGGTGGATGACCTCCATGTAATGGTAAGTTTACTGCTCCTCTTCTTTTCATGAATTATGTTATAGTTTTATTTATATATTATTCTTTTACAGAGAGCGTATGAAAAGTATTAGTGTAATATTTATATTTTTTCAGCAACACTTATTTTTTACATTAAATTCTCATATAAACAAAACTTTAATAAGTAATGGTTACTAAAATTTTATATGTTATATTTATTAACAAATTATTTAATCAAAATTATTATGGAGCGTAATTTTTATGGCTATAGATAACGGAGATTTTGTTAGAGTAAACTTTACTGGTAAAATAAAAGAAACTGATGACGTATTTGATACTACTTATGAAGAAATAGCACAAGAAGCAGGAATTTTCGAAGAAAATAAAACTTACAAAGCAATTCCAATTGTTGTTGGAGGAAATCATTTATTACCTGCTATTGAAGAAGCAATTAAAGGATTAGATGCTGGAGACACCAAACATGTTGAAGTTGAATCAGATAATGCATTCGGACCAAGAGATCCTAAAATGATTCAATTAGTACCTATGAAAGAGTTCAAAAAACAAGGTATGACTCCATATCCTGGTATGAAAATCCAATCTGAAGGTTCAACCGGTAAAATCTTAACCGTTAACGGTGGAAGAGTAAAAGTTGATTTCAACCACGAATTAGCAGGAAAAGACTTAATTTATGATGTTGAAGTAACTGAAATCATTGACAATCCTGAAGATAAAATTAAAAGTATGATCGAGTTACACTACTCCAATCCTAATGTCGATATCGAAAAAACTGAAATCGACATCGTTGATGGCGTTGCAAATATTAAATTAGATGAAATGGCTAAATTCGACCAACAATCTTACATGGACATTACCTTTGCAAGATTCAGAATTGCTAAAGACATCTGGGACAACATCGAAGAAATTACCAAAGTTAATTTCGTAGATGAATTCGAAAAAAGAGAAGAATCTGACGACGAAGAAGACGAAGAATAGATTCATTTTCTGAGTTATTTTTAATAATAACTCCTTTTTTTACTTATTTTTAAATATTATTTTTTATAAACCATTATTCATGTTACAACTTAATGAACTTTTAGATATTTTTAATGAAGGCAAAACATTGGTAATGGATGAAGAAGCTGCTGACGCTTGTAATTATTATTCCCAGGAAGCGCAAAAGATTACTTGTGAAATTAATTATACTTACCATGATTTTGATGAAATCAGGGATTTATTTTCAAAATTGATTGGTTGTAAAGTCAGTGATGATTTTAGAGTTTTTCCACCATTTTTCACAGATTTCGGAAAGAATATACATCTTGGAAAAAATGTCTTTATCAATGCAGGCTGCAAATTCCAGGACCAAGGCGGAATCTATATCGGGGATAATGTGCTCATTGGCCATAATGTTGTCCTGGCCACTTTAAACCATGATGAAAATCCTGCCAAAAGAGGTAATTTGAAACCTTCATCAATTAAAATAGGCAATGATGTATGGATTGGATCTAATGCTACAGTTCTTGCAGGTGTCACAATCGGTGATGGTGCTATTGTTGCAGCAGGAGCTGTTGTAACTCGGGATGTTGCTGAAAATACAATTGTTGGTGGGGTTCCGGCAAAGTATATTCGTGATGTCAAAATGGATTAAATCTTTTTTCCTTTATGGATGGCCACAATTCCAGGTATTTCATCTACCTTCAATTCAAACATGGCTTCCATACCTTCTTTTTCGAATAAAACACATTTCTTTTCCAATACTTTATTTGTAAGCAATGCTGCTACCGGTGGTGTGATAACAAAAATGGAATTGTTTTTATTTAATTCAATTGCAGTCTCATCACTCAGGGTTCCTTTTCCTATATGGATTTTAACGCCATTTTCACTTAAAAAAGGAATTGTGGATTCAATTTCCTCTTTATTACTTGTTGTTGGGGCTATTCCTGCATCGCTAAATGCTGTATGCATTATGACCATTCCATCCATGTCGAATGGTATTTCATTTTTCTTGATTAATTTGACTAATTGGGGGAGTGCTGCGTCACGGCCAGTATAAATAGTTCCGGAAATGGTGATTTTATCGCCAACATCAAGATTTTTCAGGTCACTATCTGTGATTGGTGTTTTTAATTCTTTCATACTACATATATTTGTATTGTATTTTTTATATAATTTTTATTTTAGGTGATATTTTAATAAGATATTTAAATGTTTGTTAACAAAGATATATCATAATCTGTATTTATTTATTATGGATTTTTTAGGAGATTTTAAAATTGATTATTATTAATGAAGATTTGTGTAAAGGATGTCACCTTTGCTTGTTTATGTGCTACAAGAATGTATATGCAATTTCTTCAGAAGTTAATAAAAAAGGTGTGCAATTGCCTTTTGTTAAGTTTGAAGAAAGATGTACAAAATGTGGTACTTGTGAAGTTGCATGTCCCGATCAAGCTATTACAGTAGATTTAGGTGAAAACTGGTGGATGGATGAAGATAACAATACAAACTTCAATCCTAAATTTACAAATGGCAAAAAGTAGGTGTTAAAAAATGGCTCAAGAATTTTTTATTCAAGGTAATGAAGCATGTGCTAAAGGCGCAATAACTGCAGGTTGTAGATTTTTTGCAGGTTATCCCATTACTCCTTCTACTGAAGTTGCAGAAACTCTTGCTAGAGAATTGCCTAAAGTAGGTGGTTCATTTGTTCAAATGGAAGATGAAATTGCTTCTGCAGGTGCGATAATTGGTGGTTCTTGGGGAGGAACCAAATCAATGACCGCAACTTCAGGACCTGGTATTTCATTAATGCAGGAAAATATTGGTTATGCATTTATTAGTGAAACTCCAATGGTTATTGTTGATGTTCAAAGAGGTTCTCCTTCAACTGCTCAACCAACAATGACTGCACAAGGTGATATGATGCAAGCTCGTTGGGGTTCTCATGGAGATTATGAACCAATCGCATTAGCACCATCAAGCGTTCAGGAATTTTTTGATTTCACAATTAAGGCATTCAACTTAGCTGAAGAATTTAGATGCCCTGTATTTGTCATGGCTGATGAAATTGTTGGTCATATGAGAGAAAAAATCACTGTTGAAGATGATATTGAAATAGTTCCAAGAAAAAGACCTGAAAAATCAGATAAATATTTACCATTTAAAAATGTTGAAAATGGAACTAATCCTATGCCTTCTTTTGGTGACGGGTTTAATATTCATGTTACTGGATTAACTCATGATGAAAGAGGATATCCGGATACAAACAATCCTGAAACTCATGATAAATTAGTTCAAAGAATTTGTGATAAAATTTTAAATAATAGGGATAAAATATGTTCTGTTCAATCAGATAAATGTGAAGATGCAGATATTATGATTTTATCATATGGCTCACCGGTAAGGTCTGTTGTCGAAGCTGTAAACAAAGCTAGGGATGAAGGTAAAAAAGTTGGTTATATTAAACTTGACACTCCATGGCCGTTTCCAGAAGAACAGGTTATTCAATTGTCATCTAATGCAGATGATGTGATTGTGGTGGAAATGAATTTAGGTCAAATGTATTATGAAGTTGATCGAGTTCTTAAAAGAAGTGCTAATGTTCATTTGATGGGTAAAATTGGAGGAGCAATGCCAACTCCTGATGAAATATTAGTTCAAATTAATAGAATAGGAGGAAACTAAATGTCAGAACAAAAAGAAAATAGGTTTCTCCCATATTTAAGGGAAGATAGGTTGCCTCATATTTTTTGTCCGGGTTGTGGAAATGGTGCGATTATCAATGCATTTTTAGCAGCTATGGAAAAAGCAGAAATGGATTTTGATAATATTGCTATGGTTTCTGGAATTGGATGTTCTTCAAGAATTCCTGGTTATTTAAACTGTGATTCACTTCATACAACTCATGGAAGAGCTTTAAGTTTTGCAACTGGTTTAAAAGTTGCTAATAAAGATTTGGATGTGGTTGTTTTCACTGGTGATGGTGATGCTGCTTCTATTGGAGGTAATCATTTAATTCATGCCGCAAGAAGAAATATTAATCTTACTGTTATTTGTATCAATAATAATATTTATGGTATGACTGGTGGTCAGATTAGTCCTACCTCTCCTAAAGGTAGTTTTGGAACAACTGCACCTTACGGTAATCGTGATGCTCCATTTAAATTGGCTGAACTTGTTGCAGCTGCCGGTGCATCTTATTCTGCAAGATGGACTACTGTTCAAATTGAAAATCTTGTTTTATCAATTAAAGAAGGTTTGAAAAATCCTGGATTTTCATTTATTGAAGTTGCAACTCAATGTCCTACTTATTTTGGTCGTAAAAATAAACTTAAAACTCCTACTGCAATGGCTGCAGTTATGAAAGCAAATACTGTGTTCAAATCTGCTGCAGAAAGAATGAGAGCAAAAGAGTTAGAGGGAAAAATTGTTGTTGGTGAATTTGCTAACTCTCAAAGAGATGAATTTACTGAAGGCATTGAAAAAATTAGTGTGGAAAAATCTGGTAAAAAAACTATTGTCAATTCCGCATTTGAATCTAAATTATAGGTGGAAATATGAGAACTGAAATAAGAATTGGTGGATTTGGAGGTCAAGGTGTAATCCTTGCAGGTATCATATTAGGTAAAGCTGCAAGTTTGTTTGATGAAAAGGAAGCTGTTCAAACTCAATCTTATGGTCCTGAAGCTCGTGGAGGGGCTTCTAAATGTGAAGTTGTTATTAGTGATAGTGAAGTTGATTATCCTAAAGTTCAAAGTCCAGATATTTTAATTGCTATGTCTAATGAGGCTTTAATTAAATATATTGTTGATTTAAAGGATAATGGAACTTTAATTGTTGACCCCGGAACAACAGATGTTGAAGATGTAAGAGAGTTTATTGATGAACATAATATTAAGGTTCATGAAGCTCCAGCTACTAAAACTGCAACTGATGAAATAGGTTTAAAAATTGTGGCAAATATAGTTATGGTTGGAGCAATTACAAAAATTACTAATGTCATATCTAAAGATGCGGCTATTAAAGCCATTGAGGATAGTGTTCCTAAAGGAACTGAAGAAAAAAATATTAAAGCTTTTGAAGCTGGATTTAATTTAGTTGAATAGGTGTTACAATGAGATTTTTTGAAAATATAGCAAAACAAATTTTTAATCAAGAGGGCATACCAATTTTAGAAGGACATGTCGCTTACTCTCCTGAGGAAGCTATGACTATCTCTTCTGAAATGGGCGTTCCTGTAGTGATAAAGGCTCAAGTTTTAACCGGTGGTAGAGGTAAAGCAGGTGGTGTAAAATTTGCAAATAACCCTGGTGAAGCTTTAAAAGTAGCTGATGAAATTTTGGGAATGGAAATCAAAGGCGAAAAAGTTAAACATTTATTGATTGAGAAAAAAGCCGAAATTTTAAATGAATTTTTCGTAACTGTATCCGTAGATAGAGGTGCTAGAAAACCCGTTATTTTGGCAAGTAAGGAAGGTGGGGTTGAAATTGAAAATTTAGCAAAAACAAACCCTGAAAAAATCATTAAATATTATCCAAATCCTTTAATTGAATTTTTACCTTATGAGGCACGTGAAATTGCACGTAGAATGGGTGTTCCATCTGAATTAATTTCACCAATGGGTGACATGATTTGGAAATTATATGATGTATTTGAAAAGTATGATGCGGATACCGCTGAAATCAACCCGTTAGTTTTAACTCCTCAAGGATTGATTGCTGCCGATGCAAAACTTGTTGTTGAAAATGATGCATTATTCAGACATCAGGACTTGGTTGAAAGACTTCACTACAAAAAGAAAGCTGTTGACTTTGTGCAATTGGATGGTGACATTGCCGTAATCGGTAATGGTGCAGGTTTAACATTAACTGCTATGGATATGATTAAACTTAACGGTGGAGAACCAGCGACCTTTTTAGATATTGGTGGTGGAGCTTCCGAACAAATAATTGACCAGGCTTTAAACCTTGTATTGAGTTATGAACCAGTTAAAGTTGTGTTCCTGAATGTTTTAGGTGGAATTACTAAGGCGGATGATGTTGCTCGTGGTGTAATTAAAGCTTTAGAACATTGTGAAAGAAAGGTTCCTATTGTCATTAGACTAACCGGTACTAATGAAGAGGAAGGTCAAAGAATTTTAGAAGAAGCTGGCATTTCCTATGAAGTTTCAATGGAAAAAGCTGCTCTTAAAGCTGTTGAGTTATGCAATGAGTTAAAAGCTAAATAATTTAGTTTTAATCAATATTTCATTAAATCTTAATTGTTTGCATTAAAATTAATTGTCGTCATTACATAATGTAATGATGACTTTCAAACCTATTTTTTATATTAAAAAGAGTTATTCCAGTAGGACTACTCTGCTAACTTTGGATTCATTAACTATTTCTCTGCCGCATTCATTTCCTATTTTTGTTGCAAATTCTGTAACTTCATCAAATGTTGGCATGTTGTCTGGTGTTAATCTGTCTCGTGATGAACCGACGCACATGTATGCTTTTACTTCAACATAATCGGGATTTGCCTTATCGATTAATTTTGCATATTCTTCGGGATTTTCCATATTTCTTCCTTTGACACAGGTATTTCGTATACATGTTCTGGAGTTGAAACTGGATAATGTTTCAAGTGATTCATTTAAATTAATCCATGCATCGTTTATTCTAGGTCTGCAGACTGTATTAAATATTTTCTCGTTAGGCGCATCTAAGGAAAGGTATAGTTGGTACGGATCGTTTTCCAGATTTCTTAGTCTGTCTACGCATTGGCCATTGCTCACTACAAATGTTGTAAAGTCCCTTCGGTTAAACTCTCCAATCAATTCATCAATTTTCGGATAGAGTGTAGGTTCGCCGGCCAGGGAAATGGCTGCATTGGTTGGCTTTTTCAGTTCATCTAACTTTTTTTTGTTTGCTTTGTCATTTCCATAAAATCCGCATAATAGATTATTCTGTGCTTCAATTGCTCCGTCGATTATGGTTTTAGGGTCATCGTATTCTTCATCTTCCCAATTGGTTTGGGTATATGTTAGGTCTCTCCAGCAGAATTCGCATTCCTGTTGGCAGTTGGGAACTGCTGGAGACATTTGCAAGCATCTGTGTGATTCGATTCCATAGAACTTTTCCTTATAGCAAACGCCTTTATCAACTATGCTTTGGCGTGTCCAATGGCATGTCTTGACTGCGGCATGGCCATGTTGTCCGACGAATCTGTATCCACTTTTTTCTAATTTTTCTATTTGGCTTTCATTGAATGACATAAAATCAAGTTAATGTTTAGTTTTGATAGTATATACATTTATTCAAGTCAAAAACAATTTAACATATATTGAACAATATTATAATTATATTATTAAAAGTATTTATATGTTTAATAATAATATTTTTTATTATGAATTTGTGGAATAAAAATCAAGAAAAGTTATTTTTTACAGAATCCCTAAAACTTGCAAAGGCAAATCATCTGTTCTATCTGGATGAAGACGGTCGGCATTTGGCATACTGGCCGAAAAGTTATAGGGGTGTTAAATCGACATTACAGTCTAGGAATTCATTAATTGGAAACTATACTGAAAATTGGGTTAAAAATCTTTTGAAAAGCCTAATATCTGATGAAAATTTGCATGTGGTCAATCAGGCAAGAATACCTGCTTTGGGCATCACATCAAGGTCTCCTGCAGATATTGTAATTTCAACTGTTGATAAAAAAATTTTAAAAGCCAGTGAAGTTAAAGTAATATTTGAGGTTAAGATGTCAATAGTGTGGAATTGGCAATATGATGTAGAGTCAAATGAAATTTTGGAAATTGGTGATTATAGGACTCATCAGGGAAAGCCAAGTTTCACACGTTCAGATTCAATCTTAAAAGCTATTGGAAAATGTATTGATATTCGTGTTTCAAATTTCAAAGCGTCTAAAATACCAATAATTGTTCTGGGCAACGCTCCACTGTCAAATGGATTCTGCAAAAAGGCGGATTATCTGAAAAGTGCAGGCATTATTCAGGGGTTCTGGTCTTTAAACCCATTTCCATTAAATCATGGAAATACAAGAAAAACAACTCCCAAGTCTGGTTTTTTAAGAATGGATTCAAGTATGGAGTTAAAAATACATTTAAATCGTTTATTTAATCAAAATTTAAATTTCTTCTCTGGAATGCAGGATTTGGAATCATTAGGTCAATATATTGAAATGGCAGATATGGAAGATAATTGCAAACAAAAAGGATTGAAATTTTTAAATCTTTTAAAGAGGTCTTAAATTGGTTAGAAAAACACAAACAACATCTTTTGGTTCTGTTGTCAGAGAATCTCATAGTTCAAAGAAGTTTTACAGTTCAAAATTATTTAAGGATTTTGAAGTTCCAAAAAGCATTGATTTTAAAGAGAACGCCATTGATGGTGCTGATTTAAATAGGATATATTGTAAATCCAGCGAAAACATGGATGAAGTTCCAGATGACAGTATTCATTTGATGATTACGTCTCCTCCGTATAACGTTGGAAAGGAATATGATGATGACTTGAGCCTGGATGAATATCTTGAATTGCTGACATCAGTATTTCGCCAGTGCTATAAAAAACTGGTTACTGGTGGAAGAGCATGCATAAACATTGCAAACATTGGACGAAAACCATATATTCCACTTCATGCAATGATAATTGAAATAATGTTGGATTTGGGTTTTTTAATGCGTGGAGAAATTATATGGGATAAATCAGCCAGTGGCGGAGGATCATGCGCATGGGGAAGTTGGATGTCAGCTTCAAACCCGGTTCTTAGGGATTATCATGAATATATTCTGGTATTTTCAAAAGGTTCATATTCCAAAAATAAAAAACAAGCCAAAAAGGACACTATTGAAAGGGATGATTTTATCAGTTGGACAAAAAGTATTTGGACATTTCCGGCAGTAAACGCTAAAAAAATTGGCCATCCTGCTCCATTTCCTGTTGAATTGCCCCATAGACTTATAAATCTTTATAGCTATGAAGGTGATGTCGTTTTAGACCCTTTTTGCGGAAGCGGTACAACTTGCATTGCAGCAGTTCAAAACAATCGTAGCTATATTGCTTATGACATTAAAAGGGAATATGTTGAATTGGCTGAAAAAAGAATTTCCAATCAAAAATTTATTTAATAATGTTATTCAAATATAATTATCAAAGAGTAGTTGTGGGATTATTATGGACACACCAATTGTTATATTAAACTATAAAACTTATTTGGAATCAAGTGGTATGAATGCATTAGAACTTGCACATGACTTAGAAAGCGCTGCAAGTGAATCTGGAATTACTATGGTTGCAGCTCCACAGGCTGCTGATATTTATAGAATTAGTGAAGAAACTTCCATTCCAATTTTTGCTCAACATATAGATCCGATTTCTCCAGGTGGACACACAGGATCCAACTTAATCAATACTTTAATTGATGCTGGAATAAGCGGTTCTTTAATTAATCATTCAGAAAATAGGATGAAGTTGGCTGACATCGATGAAGTTGTGAAATTATGTAAAGTCAATGGAATTGAATCATGTGTTTGTACTAACAATATTGAAACTTCAAAAGCTATTGCCGCTCTTGCACCTACTGCAGTAGCTGTTGAACCTCCTGAATTGATAGGTACCGGTATTCCTGTTTCACAAGCTCAACCTGAAGTTGTTGAAGATTCAGTAAAAGAAGTTAAAGCCATCAATAAAGATGTTAAGGTTTTATGTGGTGCTGGAATAACTACTGGTGATGACATGAAAGCTGCTATGGATTTGGGTGCTGATGGAGTATTGCTTGCATCCGGAATTATTAAAGCAGAAAGTCCAAAAGAAGCCTTACTTGATTTGGTAAGTAAATTGTGATGATGTGAGATAATGGTGGATTTTAATACAATTGATGATTTTGATATTGAAGATAAAACTGTATTGGTTAGAATTGATATTAACTCTCCGGTAGATCCAAGCTCTGGGATTATATTGGATGACACTCGATTAAAATTGCATGCTCAGACTGTTAAGGAATTGTCTAATAAAGGGGCTAAAGTAGTACTTCTTGCTCATCAAAGCCGTCCGGGCAAAAAGGATTTCACAACCTTGTCCCAACATGCACAGGCATTGTCAGATATTCTAAATTTAAGGGTTAAATACGCTGATTCATTATTTTCCAATGCTGCTAAAGAAGCAATCAAATCTCTTAAGCCGCATGAAATTTTATTACTTGAAAATGCACGTTTCTTTTCAGAGGAGTCCCTTTCAAGAACTCCTGAAGAACAGTCAAAAACTTTACTTGTAAGGCATTTGTCTCCATTAATCGATTACTTTGTAAATGATGCTTTTGCAGCTGCTCATAGATCTCAGGCATCATTGGTTGGTTTTACTGTTGATACTCCTTCAGCTGCGGGACGTGTTATGGAAAAAGAGTTGACTGTAATTCAAGATGCGCTCGATAATGTGGAACATCCATGCGTATTCCTGCTTGGTGGAATGAAGCCTGAAGATTCCATCGATGTTATGGAAAACGTATTGAGCAACGGTACTGCAGATTCCATATTGACAACAGGTATTGTTGGAAACATTGTTTTATGGGCTGCAGGCGTTGATATCGGTCAGGTTAATAAGGATTTCATTGCAAGCAGAGGATATAGGGACATGGTCGAAAAAGCCAAAGAATTAATCGATAGATTTGGCGATAAGGTAAAATATCCTATTGATGTTGCTTGTGATATTGACGGTCAAAGGGTTGACATTGATTTTAAAGAAATTCCTAATAAATCCATTTTTGACATTGGTGTTAAGACTATTTCATATTATGCAAAAGAAATCAGGGACGCCAAATACATTTTCGCTAATGGTCCTGCAGGTGTATTTGAAGACCCTAAATTTTCAATGGGTACTGAAGACTTGATTAATGCTATGGCTACCTCAAAAGGTTTCACTTTAATTGGTGGAGGTCATATTGCTGCAGCTACTGCTGGTTTGGGTCTTGAAGAACATATGAGCCATTTAAGTAGTGGTGGCGGAGCTTGTATTAGTATGTTGGCAGGTAAAAAGCTTGCTGCTGTAGAAGCTTTGAAAAATAGTAAAAAATAATATTTTTTTACTTTTATATCCTTTTTTTAATTTTCTCTATTTAATCCTTAGGAGATTTAACTAAATCTTTCACACACTACAAACTATTTTTTAGCTTAAAAAGCCTATGATTGCAGTTAATGTAAACACGCTTAAAACAACATTTGTAAATGTTAAAGATCCCATCAAATCAGCATCAAGGCCATATTCTATAGCAAGTACCAGAGCATTTCCTGCAGTTGACATTCCTGCTTCAAGAATTGCAATGTTAAAAGCCATACCTGATATCTTGAATATTGAAAGCAGTCCAAACATTATTACAGGAGCAATCACCAGCTTAATGACAGATACTGCTATTGAAGGAGAGAGATAGTTTTTCACATTTCCAAAATCAAGTGAAAGACCCAGTGACAGCATGATTAATGGTATTGTAGCCTGTCCGAAATAGTTTAGAGTGTTTTCAACAACATAAATCAGCGGAATATTGAAAACATTAAATATTAATGCCAATATCACTGCCCAGACTGGAGTAAAGGTCAGTGCTTTTTTTAATGCCTCCTTTCTGTTGCCTCCGAATTTAGTTGCAAGGATAACGCCGTAGAGAACTACCCATGTTGATGTTGCAAGATCATAAAACACCGCATTGATAAATCCTTCATTTCCAAAAACCCCTAATGATACTGGAAATCCTATAAACCCAGTATTCATGATTGATGCTGCAATAATTATTGTCCATGTGGTCTTTTTAGAGTAATTTCTCACTCTACAGTAAGCATATGCTATGACTATAAGTATGCATGTTAGGGTAAAACCCAGAACAGGTAAAAAGAGCATGTTATGAGATATCTGGGCATCATACAGATTTATAAAAATCATTGCAGGAAGTGCAATGTATAAAACAATCTTTGAAAGAAGTTCCCTATCTGATTTTTTTAGAAAACCCTTTTGCCTTAAAAATACTCCTAACAGAATCATTATTGTCGGCACTAAAATAACTTCAATTGGACTTGCCATCTAAACTTCCTCAATTAATCATTTCTATATTATTATTTAATATTTTTTGATATAAGATAATCATTGTTTTAAATTGAATTTAGGTTAAAAATCATGACTTTCAATAATGAAATTCAATTTACTACAAAAATAAGAAAAATAAGAAAAACTATCAATAATTTAAATTATTGAAAAGCCCTTAAAATAAAATTAACTATTAAAAATATTTAATAGCTCTTCGGATGATTTTTTAGGATTTTCAGAACTCATTATTGCACTAACGACAGATAATCCTGCGATTCCGGTGTCAATTAATGTGGATGCATTGTCAAAATTTATTCCTCCAATTGCAACAACCGGAATGTTTATTGACTCGACAATTTCTTTTAAATCCTCTTTGGTAATTGAAGGAGCATCGTCTTTGGTTGCTGTTGGAAAAACCGCACCTGTTCCAATGTAATCGGCACCATCTCTTTCAGCTTTTTTTGCCTCTTCAATGGTTGCAGCTGAAACGCCCAATATTTTATCTTTTCCGATTAGCTTTCTTGTAACGTCACAAGGCAGGTCTGATTGTCCAACATGCACTCCATCGGCATCAATGGCCAGTGCTACGTCAACTCTGTCATTGATAATTAATGGAACATTGTATCTTGTGGTAATCTCTTTAACTTTCAGTGCCAATTCATAAAAATCCAGAGTTTCTGCTGTTTTTTCTCTAATTTGAACTACAGTTACTCCGCCTTTTATTCCTTCTTCTATTGTATTTAAGAATTTTTCTACATCATCACTGTTGTCGGTGACGAGGTAAAGTGATAAGTCTATTTTATTCATAATATCCTGATGTTTGATTCATTTATTAAGCTTTCAGCATTGGTTTTATAAATGTAATCAATTAAATAAGCTCTAAATGATCCTGTTCCTTCATCTTTTTCATCTACTTTTGCTCTTGCTTTTTCACCTGCAAGGTTCATTGCCAAAATTGCCACCAAGCTTCCTTCAAGTGGAGTTGATCCTCCAATACAACTTCCAACTATAGATGACAACATGCATCCGCTGCCTGTAATTAAAGGCATCATGTCGTCTCCATTGTCAATGGCTATTGTTGTTTTTCCATCGCTTAATATGTCTATTGGTCCGCTTGCTAAAATTGTTGTATCCAATTTTTCTGCAAGTTCTCTTATGATTTCTCCATTTGCAGATAGGTTTTCTTCAGTAATTATGTCATCAATATTTACATCAACGCCTTTTGCAGTGTTATTTTCATCGATAACACCAACTAATTTGGCAATTGATTTGATTTCTGTAATGTTTCCGCGTATTGCGGCCATATTATAATTATTAATTAGGTCCATGGTTGTTTTGTTTCTAAGTTCTGTTACGCCAACACCTACAGGATCAAGTATTATTGGGGTGTCGGTTTCATTTGCTGCTTTTGCACTTACATTCATGGAATTGATTTGTTCTTTGCTTAATTTGCCGATATTTATAACTAATGCATCTGCTATGGTTACAACTTCTTCGAGCTCTTCTGCATCTTCAGCCATAAATGGTGATCCTCCAATTGCAAGAACTGCATTTGCACAATCGTTGATTGTAACTGAATTGGTTATGCAGTGTGTTAAAGGATTTTTTTCTTTTATTTGAGATAAAGTTTCATTAATATTATTAAGCAAACTTTCTTTTTGATTTGTCATGATTATTAATTATAAATTCTATAATATTTATATTTTCATATTTTTTAGTGAATTTATAGTAAAGTATTTAAACTACTTTTAACATAAATTACATTGTTCTATAATATAGAGTTACGCCTCGGTGGCTCAGTCTGGTAGAGCGCGAGACTTGTAATCTCGTGGTCGCGGGTTCAATTCCCGTCCGGGGCTTTATAATTTTATATTCAATTTTGATTTTTCATCATTTTGTTGAAATTATAGTAACCTTTATATAATAGAATGTTTATATTATTATTAGTATGCTATCTCATGCATAGTTATGCGTGGGTCCGTAGGGTAGCTTGGTCGATCCTTTGGGCTTTGGGAGCCTGAGACTCCGGTTCAAATCCGGGCGGACCCATTTTCCCGCCTTAGCTCAATTTGGCAGAGCGTTGGACTGTAGATCCAAATGTTGCTGGTTCAAGTCCGGCAGGCGGGATTCCAATATTTATTTATTTGTTATCATATGTTATTTTTTAGCAAAATATTGCTATTTTCCAAAACATTTATATATGATGATGTAAATATTTATTAAATAGTGTATTATTACACATTATCGTTTAAGTATTTCTTGCCCTGGTGGTGTAGGGGCTATCATGTGGGCCTGTCGAGCCCGCGACTCGGGTTCAAATCCCGGCCAGGGCGCTTCAAATACTAGATGATAAAAATTCATGTAGGCCTGTAGCTCAGTCTGGCAGAGCGCTTGGCTTTTAACCAAGCGGCCGCGGGTTCAATTCCCGTCAGGCCTGTTTCTAATTTTATATTTTAACTTTTCTATCTGGAGGAAAAAATTTGAAAATTGATATTCAAGACCATATGTTAGTACCAACACATGAAATCATGACCGAAGATGAAATTGCTGATGAATTTAGTGATGTTGAGTATGATTTTAAAAATCTTCCTAAAATTAGATCAAATGATCCTGTTGTAAAAGCTATTGATGCAAAACCAGGAGATATTTTAAGGATTACTCGTGAAAGTCAAACTGCGGGTGTGTTTGTTACTTATAGGATAGTGGAAGATTAATTTAAATATAATTTTAGAGTTAGTGAAATTTATATATAGTATAATTTCTGTGTTTTTTTCTTTTTAGAAATTCATTATAATAAATTTAACTTAGTTTGAGAGGAATTATCTTATAGGAGATAGTTATGAGTAAATTAAGAATAATGATTAAATGAATTAGTTGTTAGGTTTTTACCTAATCTTATTATTTACTTTTATTTAGTTTATTATTTTTATAGCGTTTACGTAAATGCTGGAGGAAGTCCATGACAGAGAATAATTGGAAATTAGTTGATGCATTTTTCGATAAATATGATTTAGTAGATCACCATATTAAGTCATATAATGATTTTGTAAATAATAGGATTCAAAATATCATTGATATTACTGAACCTATTACATTAGATGATGGAAAATACACTTTAAAAACTGGTAAAGTACGTATTGAGAAACCATCTAATAAAGAAGCAGACGGATCAAGCAGTATTATTGACCCGACTGAAGCAAGACTTAGAAATTTAAATTATTCTGCAGACATGTACCTTGAAATGGCATTAAATGCTGAAGGAGAAGATAATCCTTTGGAAGAAGTATACATTGGCGAATTGCCTGTTATGCTCAAATCTGATATTTGCCACCTCAATGGTTTAACTGCTGAAGAATTAATTGAAAAACATGAAGATCCTCAAGATTTAGGAGGTTACTTTATTGTAAATGGTTCAGAAAGAGCTGTTGTTACAATGGAAGAAATTGCTCCAAATAAAATCATTCTTGAAAGATTGGATGAAGTTGAAGATAGACATGCTAAAGCAGTCGTAACTTCAATTAAAAGTGGTTTCAGAGCTAGAATTACTTTGGAATATAAAAAACCACGTAAGAATGGTGTATTTTTAAGAATTTCTTTCCCATACCTTCCGGGTGAAATTCCATTAGTTATTTTATTAAGGGCTCTTGGATTATCTACCGATCAGGAAATTATTACAGCAATATCTGATGACAATAACTTCCAGATGATGGTTGCAGACGATATTCAGGTTTCACTTGAAGCTTTAAAATTGGATCAAACTGAAATGGATAGCATGACTCTTGATGAAAGAAGAGAATACATGCAGGATGCTGCTATTAAATACATAGGTAACAGAGTAGCTAAAAACATGCCTGCCGACTATCGTACAAAACGTGCTACCGATGTAATAAACCGTTACTTATTGCCTCATATGGGTACTGAACCTGAAAGATGTTATGATAAGGCTATTTACTTAGCTGAAATGACTGAAATGTTACTTGAAGTTATTGAAGAAAAAAGAGAACCTCACGATAAGGACCATTATACTAACAAAAGACTCAGAGTATCTGGAGATTTAATGGAAGATTTATTCAGAGTCGCTTTCACTAACTTGACCAGAGATATGAGTTATCAACTTGAAAGAAGTCTTTCCCGTGGAAAAGACCTTTCAATTAAGCAAGCTGTTCGTAGTGATGTTTTAACTGAAAATATTAAGCACGCTATTGCTACCGGTAATTGGGTAGGTGGAAGAGCTGGTGTTAGTCAGTTATTAGACAGAACTAGTTACATGGGTACACTTTCTCACTTAAGACGTGTTGTATCTCCATTAACCAGAAGTCAACCTCACTTTGAAGCAAGAGATTTACATCCAACTCAATTTGGTAAAATATGTCCAAACGAAACTCCTGAGGGACCTAACTGTGGTTTGGTAAAGAATTTGGCTTTAATGTGTAATATTTCTGAAGGTTCTGATGAACAGGAAATTATAGATGTTATTGAAAGTATGGATGTATTAATTAAATAAGCTAAGGAGGGAATTTATTTGCAAAAATGTAAGATTTACATAAATGGTGAACTTCTCGGGGCTTGTGAAAATCCGGTTGAGTTTACTCAAGAAATGAGAGAAAAAAGAAGAAATGGTGAAGTCTCTCATGAAATGAATATTACCTATTACGAAGACAATAATGAGATTTATATATTTAATGATCCTGGAAGGGCAAGAAGGCCATTAATCATTGTTAAAGAGGGCGTTCCACTTCTTAAAGAAGATCATTTAAATAAAATCGCTAATGGAAAATTAAGATGGGACGATTTGATAGATGATGGTCTTATCGAATATTTGGATGCTGAAGAGGAAGAAAACTCATACATTGCAATGTCTTTAGCTGATTTGAATGAAGAACACACTCATTTAGAAATTGACCCAGCTACCATGCTTGGTATCTGTGCTGGAATTATCCCATTCTCTGATCACAACTCTTCTCCAAGGAATACAATGGAAGCAGGTATGACAAAACAGGCTTTAGGTTTATATGTATCTAACTATGCATTACGTACTGATACAAGGGCTCACTTGTTACACCATCCACAAACTCCTATTGTAAAAACACGTATTATCGATTCAACTAATTACGATTTAAGACCATCCGGTCAAAACTTTGTTGTTGCATTAATGTCTTATGAAGGATACAACATGGAAGACGCAATGGTCATTAACAAAGGTGCTTTAGAAAGAGGTTTAGCTAGATCTTCTTTCTTCAGGGCTTACGATACTTCAGAAAAAAGATACGCCGGTGGGCAAGTTGACAAATTTGAAGTTCCTGACAAAAACATTAAAGGATACAGATCCGAGGAAGCTTACAGAAACTTGGACGATGACGGTGTAGTTAACCCTGAATCTGTCGTAAAATCCGGTGATGTATTAATTGGAAAAACTTCACCACCAAGATTCTTGGAAGAGGACTTCGGTACTGTTGCTGATAGAAGAAGAGAAACTTCCGTAACTGTAAGACATGGTGAAAAAGGTATTGTTGATGCAGTTCTTTTATCAGAAACTGTTGAAGGTTCAAGATTAGCAAAAATTAGAGTAAGGGATACAAGACAACCTGAATTTGGTGATAAATTCGCATCAAGACACGGTCAGAAAGGGGTTGTCGGTTTAATATTATCTCCTGAAGACATTCCATTTACTGAATTTGGTGTTGTGCCTGATTTAATTGTTAACCCTCACGCTATTCCATCAAGGATGTCTATTGGACAGGTGCTTGAGATGGTTGCAGGTAAAGCAGGTTGTCTCGAAGGTGAAAGGGTGGATGCAACTCCATTCAACCAAGCTCTTGAAGATGAAATCAAACAGCAACTCTTAAACAACGGTTTTGAATCTGCAGGATGCGAATCTCTCTACAGTGGAGTAACCGGTGAAAGATTGGATGCTGAAATATTTGTCGGTGTTGCTTATTACCAAAAATTACACCACATGACTACTGATAAAGTTTATGCTCGTTCCAGAGGTCCAGTACAAGTGCTTACACGTCAACCTACTGAAGGTAGAGCACGTGAAGGTGGTTTAAGATTTGGAGAAATGGAAAGAGATTGTCTTATTGCACACGGTGCAGCATTAACTTTAAAAGAAAGACTTTTAGATGAATCAGACAAATACGAAGCTATTGTCTGTGAAAACTGTGGTATGTTAGCAGTATATGATAAGAATAGAAATAAGAAATACTGTCCAATTTGTGGAGATGTCGAAACATACCCTGTTGAAATATCTTATGCATTTAAATTATTATTAGACGAACTTAAGAGTTTATGTATTTTCCCTAAATTAGTTTTAGGAGACAAAGCATAATTAAATTGATATAAGGAGCCAACATATGAACGGTTATATTAAAAAAATTGAGCAAATAAATTTTGGGCTAATGTCTCCTGATGACATTCGTGAAATGTCTGTTGTTACTGTTGAAACTCCGGATACCTATGAGGATGATGGTTTTCCTATTGAAAAAGGTTTAATGGATCCTCGTTTAGGTGTTATCGACCCAAGTTTAGTTTGTAGAACTTGTGGTTTCAGAGGTGGGGACTGTCAAGGACACTTTGGTAGTATTGAACTCGCAAGACCTGTTATCCACATTGGTTTTGGTGATGTAATTCATAAGATTTTACGTTCAACCTGTAACAGTTGCGGTCGTGTTCTATTGCCTGAAAACGTTCTTGAAGAATACACCAAAAAAATTACTGAAGCAATGGAAAACAAGGAAAGCATTTCAGAAATTTTGAAAAAACTACAAAACGAAACCAAAAAAGTCGAAATGTCTGATGCTAAACAGAATGACATTGTTGATAAAATCATGAAAGAAGTCTATCCTGAAGGAGAAGACAACTATGATGATGCTGATAGGGAAGATTTATTATTGAACATTTTGGATCAACTTTATGCTGAAGCTTACATGGAAAGAGATGAAACTGAGGAAAAACCTCACTTCAAATACATTGACCCAAAACAGCTCTGTCCACACTGTAAGAAAAATCAATCAATGGCTGATATTGAAGCAAGCTATGATATGATTGAAGCTAAAAATGCTGATGATTTACACAAACTTCATGACAAGATAGTTGAAGATGTCGAAGAGGAATTCGAGAAAAAGGTTGCCAAAATCGACAAGAAAATTGAAAAACTTCAAGAAAGCGATGAAGTTGATAAAGATGCAATTGCTGAGTTAGAAGAGGAAAAAACCGATATTCTTGCTGAAGCTGAAGAAAAATCTGAAGATAAAGTTCAAAAAGAATTCAAAAGACGTTTAAGAGATTTCGTCAAACAATACTTGCAAGAATTAATCCAAGAACCTATTCTTTTAGACAAACCTGTAACAATCCGTCGTGGAGATTACAAGTTGACTGCATCTGAAGTACGTGAAAGACTTGAAAACATCACTGATTATGATTCATTTGTTTTAGGTGTTAATCCTGAAGTTGCAAGACCTGAATGGTTAGTATTAACAGTACTTCCTGTTCCTCCTGTAACCGTAAGGCCATCAATTACTTTGGATACTGGTGAAAGGTCAGAAGACGACTTGACTCACAAGCTTGTAGATATCTTAAGAATCAATCAAAGATTGCTCGAAAACATGGAAGCTGGTGCTCCACAATTGATTGTTGAAGACTTATGGGAATTATTACAATATCACGTTACTACTTACTTTGATAATGAAGCTAGTGGTGTTCCACCTGCAAGACACAGATCCGGAAGACCTCTCAAAACATTAACCCAAAGGTTAAAAGGTAAAGAAGGTCGTTTCAGATCAAACCTTTCAGGTAAACGTGTAAACTTCTCTGCACGTACTGTAATTTCACCTGACCCAAACATCAGTATCAATGAGGTCGGTGTTCCTGAAATGATTGCAAAAGAAGTAACCGTACCAGTATATGTAAACGAATGGAACATGGATGAAATGATTAAATACATTGAAAACGGTCCTGAAGTTCACCCTGGTGCAAATTATGTAATCAGAAAAGACGGAAGAAAAATCAGAGTGCATTCCGAAGAAACCAAAGAGTTAATCCTAGAACAATTGGAACCAGGTTTCATTATTGAAAGACACTTGAAAGATGGTGATATGGTACTGTTCAACCGTCAGCCTTCACTTCACAGAATGAGTATGATGGCTCACGAAGTAAGAGTACTTCCATACAAGACTTTCAGATTAAACTTATGCGTATGTCCTCCATACAATGCGGACTTTGACGGAGACGAAATGAACATGCACGTATTCCAGACTGACGAATCTCGTGCAGAAGCTAAATCCTTGATGCGTGTACAGGAACACATTCTATCTCCAAGGTTCGGAGGACCAATTATCGGTGCTATTCACGACCACATTTCCGGTGCTTATCTTTTAACCAGGGATGGTGTCGAATTCACAGAAGAAGAAGCACTACAAATCATACGCAAATCCCACTTGAAAATACCTGAATTCAAGTCCGGTCAATGGATTTTAAAATATGACCCTGACCACGATGAAGAATCATTTATCTACAAAGACAAAGGAGATAAATGGACAGGTAAAGAATTGTTCTCATTATTATTACCAAATGACTTAAACTTATCTTACAGTGCTGAAATTTCAAAATGTCCTGTAGTATACCCTGAAACAGATGCAAGTGTTGTTATCAAAAACGGTATCTTGACTCAAGGTGTAATCGATGAATCCGCTTACGGATCATTTTCAGGTAAAATCTTAGATAAAATCGTTAAGGAATATGGTCCTGGAAGAGCTAAAGAGTTCTTAGACCGTTCCACTGACCTTGCTATCTGTGGAATCATGAAAACAGGAATTACCACTTCATTAAACGATGAAGAGATTCCTTCCGAAGCTCAAGACCGTATTAACGAGCACTTAGATAAAAAGATGGCTGAAGTAGATAAACTTGTTGAATCTTATGAAGAAGGTTATCTCCAAGCTTTACCTGGTAGAAGTCTTGAAGAGACTTTAGAGATGAAAATCATGCAAGTTCTCGGGGAAGCTAGGGATATGTCCGGTCAGATTGCAGAAAATTACCTTACCATGGGTAAACAATCTGATGATGACTCATACGAACATGTAATGGCTGTTGAAAACCACTCTGTAGTAATGGCACGTACCGGTGCAAGGGCATCCATGTTGAACCTTACTCAGATTACTGCTTGTGTAGGACAACAAGCGGTTAGGGGTGGACGTATCGAAAGGGGTTACCTAAACCGTACCTTACCTCACTTCAAGAAAGGTGAGTTAGGGGCTAAAGCGAAAGGATTTGTACACTCAAGTTACAAATCAGGTCTTGACCCAATTGAATTCTTCTTCCACGCAATGGGAGGAAGAGAAGGTCTTGTAGATACAGCGATTCGTACCGCACAATCCGGTTACATGCAAAGAAGACTCGTAAACGCATTGCAAGATTTACAAGTTAAACAGTCAGGACTTGTTACTGACAACCAAGGTAATGTTATCCAAACCATGTTCGGTGAAGATGGTGTGGATCCTGCAAAATCAGACTTTGGTAAACCAGCTGACTTAAATAAACTTATTGATGAAATCAGAATGGAAGGTAAGTAGGTGTAACTATGGATGATATTATAATTAAGATAAATGACACAATTGCTGAAATTAATGATTCAGAAAATCTCAACATTGATTTTCCAGATAGTTATATCGAAGATTTAGCTAAAGCTTATATTCAAAATGATTTATCTGATGATGAGTTAAGAAAATTAGTAATCAAGCTTAAAAATGCCTATGACCGAGCTCATGTTGAAGCTGGAGAGGCTGTTGGAACAGTAGCTGCTCAATCTGTTGGTGAACCTGGTACTCAGATGACTATGCGTACTTTTCACTATGCAGGGGTAACTGAGCTAAACGTAACATTAGGTCTTCCGAGACTTATTGAGATTGTTGATGCAAGAAAAGAGATTGCTACTCCAACTATGGATATTTACTTTGATGAAGAAAGACGTAATGATGAAGAGTTTGTTAGAACTTTAGCTAACAAGATTGGTAAAAGTACTATAAACGATATTCTTTCTGATTTCAATTTAAATTATGGTACTATGGAAGTTGAAGCAATTTTAGACAGTAAAAAGATTGAGGAAAAAAGACTTGATCGTGAAGAAATCAATGCTATAATTGGAAAAACTTTCAAGAAAGCTGTTATTAATAATGATGAAATTGTTATTCCATCAGGAAAACCGGATTCCAAATCCTCAGATGTTAAATTTGAAATTAGGGAACTTCGTCTCTTAGCAGATAAGGTTCGTGATTTACAGATTAGTGGTATAAAAGGTATCGGAAAAGTTATTATTCGTCGTGATGATGAATGGATTATCCATACCGAAGGATCCAACCTTAAAGAAATTCTTGACATGGAAGGTATTGATCATGTGAGAACTACCACCAATAACATTCATGAAATCGGTGAGGTTTTAGGAATCGAAGCAGCTCGTCAATCTATTATTAACGAAGCTCAAAATACTCTTTCAGAACAAGGTCTTAGTGTAGATGTAAGACATATTATGTTAGTTGCAGATATCATGACTTCAGAAGGTGTTGTAAAATCCATTGGAAGACATGGTATTAGTGGTGAAAAATCAAGTGTTTTAGCTCGTGCAGCTTTTGAAGAAACTGGTAAACATTTGCTTCGTGCAAGTATTCGCGGTGAAGTGGATGATTTAACTGGTATCATCGAAAATATTATTATTGGACAACCAATACCTCTTGGTACCGGTTCTGTCGGTGTCAAAATGGATTATAAAAATGAATAGGAGGCTAGATGATGGACGTAGATAGAGGAATCAGGGTAGCTGTCGACACTGGTGATGTGACTTTAGGCTCTGAAAAATCAATTCAATCTTTAAAATTAGGAAAAGGACAACTTGTTGTTGTTGCTAGTAACGCTCCTAAAGAAATTCTTGAAGATGTTGAATATTACGCAAATCTTTCCGAAATTCCATCCTTAGTATATGATGGAACTAGTGTAGATTTGGGTTCTGTTTGTGGTAAACCTTTTACTGTTGCTACATTAATCGTAAACGATCCAGGAGATTCTACTATATTAGACGATTTGAGGTAGATTTAAGTGTCTATTAAATTTAGTGCAAATGAAATAAGATACATAGCTCTTTTCGAAAATATGACTGGAGCAATGGTTAAAGATTGCATTATCGATGATGAACACGGTAAAGTTACTTTCGTTGTAAAGAATGGTGACATGGGACTCGCTATTGGTAAGAAAGGAAGTTCCGTATCTAAAGTTCAAAGAGCAGTAGATAAAGGTGTAGAAATCATTGAATTAGATGATGACCCTATACAATTCATTAAAAATCTTTTATCTCCTGCTAAAGTACAATCTGTTAAAGTAAGTCAAAAGCAGTCAGGTAAAAAAATAGCTACTGTTACAGCAGATAATACTAACAAACGTATTGCTATCGGTAAAAATGGAATCAATATT
The DNA here is from genome assembly GCF_905234905.1 of Methanobrevibacter sp. UBA188. Classification (NCBI taxonomy): domain Archaea; kingdom Methanobacteriati; phylum Methanobacteriota; class Methanobacteria; order Methanobacteriales; family Methanobacteriaceae; genus Methanobrevibacter; species Methanobrevibacter sp. UBA188. The sequence goes on from NZ_CAJOJM010000004.1 coordinate 59,368, forward strand.
GAAAGGGCTAAATTATTAGCAAACAGACAACATAATATTGACAATATTATTTTAAAATAGCTTTCGAGCTATTTTATTTTAATTTATTTTTTTTGAAAAATACTTTTTTTTTATTTATATTTATAAAACAAATACATACCTTTATAAAGGTTGAAATATATATTCTATCATAAGATATCTGTACTGTTTTATAACATGACTATGTGTGCTTTTTGTCATTGTTTTTAATAATTATTTCAAGATATCTTCTTTTAGATAACTTATTTATCTAAATTAATTATTATTACTGATTGTATCTCAGAATTTAGATTGTACTATGTAGATTATAGTATAAATCGCAGCGGTGGATTCTTAGATACGCTTTTAACAAAAAGATTAGAGGAATAAAATATGCCAGGACTTTTTGCTGCAAAAAAACTTAAAAAAAATAGACAAAATTTTAAGTGGAAAGACGTGGATTACAAAAGGAGAGCTTTAAGGTTAGACGTTAAAGCAGACCCTCTCGAAGGAGCTCCTCAAGCAAGAGGAATTGTAATCGAAAAAGTAGGGATAGAAGCAAAACAACCTAACTCTGCTATCCGTAAATGTGTTCGTGTTCAATTAATCAAAAACGGTAAACAATTAACTGCTTTCGCACCAGGTGACGGAGCTATCGGATTTATCGATGAACACGATGAAGTGATGATTGAAGGAATCGGTGGACCATCCGGAAGATCCATGGGAGATATTCCAGGGGTTCGTTGGAAAGTTTCCAAAGTTAACAACGTAGCTTTATCTGAAATGGTAAGTGGAAAAATAGAAAAACCTGTAAGATAAGGAGTTATATTTATGAGTAAATTATTCAATAAATGGGATCTCGATGAAGTAAAAGTTGAGGACTTAGGTTTAGTAAAATATATCTGCTTAGATGAAACTTTAGTTCCACATACTTCTGGTAGACACGTAAAAAGACAATTCGCAAAATCTAAAGTATCTATTGTTGAAAGATTAATGAACAAAGTAATGAGAACCCATCTCAACTCTGGTAAAAAGAATAAAGCTTACAACATCGTAAGAGATGCATTAGAAATTATCAATAAAAGAACTAAAAAGAATCCTGTTCAAGTTTTAGTTACTGCAGTTGAAAACACTGCACCTCGTGAAGAAACTACTCGTATTAAATACGGTGGTATTGGATACCAAGTAGCTGTAGATATCTCACCACAAAGAAGAGTAGACCTTTCATTAGGATTCTTGACCAGAGGTACTTTACAATCTTCATTCAAAAACAGAAAATCTGTTGCTGAATGTTTAGCTGATGAATTAATTCTTGCTTCTGAAGAAGATTCAAGAAGTTTCGCTTTACAAAAAGCTGAAGAGAAAGAAAGAGTTGCTAAAGCAGCGCACTAATCATAATGCTTATATATAGGTGGTTATTTTGAGTAGAAGAGACAAAATGATTGCAAAAATCAAAGAATTGATGTATGAACCTGAACAAATCAGAAATATTGGTATTTGTGCTCACATCGATCACGGTAAAACTACCTTATCTGATAACTTGCTCGCAGGTGCAGGAATGATTTCCGAAGAACTTGCTGGTGATCAAAGATTCTTAGATTTTGATGAACAAGAACAAGCACGTGGTATTACTATTGATGCAGCTAACGTATCCATGGTACACGATTACAAAGATAGTGAATACTTAATCAACTTAATCGATACTCCAGGTCACGTTGACTTCGGTGGAGACGTAACTCGTGCTATGAGAGCTGTAGATGGTGCAGTAGTAGTAGTTTGTGCTGTAGAAGGAATTATGCCTCAAACTGAGACAGTATTCAGACAAGCATTAAAAGAAAATGTTAAACCGGTTTTATTCATTAACAAAGTTGACAGATTAATCAACGAGTTAAAATTAGAACCTGAAGAGTTACAAAACAGATTCTTAAAAATCTTCATGGAAGCTAATAAATTAATCAAAAACATGGCTCCTGAAGAGAAAAAAGAAGAATGGAAATTAGATTTCACTGATGGTAGTGTAGCTTTCGGTTCAGCATACCACAATTGGGCTATTAACGTACCAACTATGCAAGAAACTGGAATTAACTTCAAAGACATCATTGATTATTGTAACGCTGAAAATGAAAAAGAATTAGCTCAAAAAGTACCTTTATCTGATGTATTATTAGGTATGGTAGTAGAACACTTACCTTCCCCTAAAGAAGCTCAAGTATACAGAGTACCTAACATATGGGATGGAGACATCGAATCTCCTGCAGGTAAATGTATGGTTGAAACCGCACCTGAAGGACCTTTAGCTGTAATGGTTACCAACGTATCTGTAGACAAACACGCTGGTGAAATCGCTACTGGTAGGGTATACGGTGGATCAATCGAAAAAGGTACAGAAGTATATCTCGTTGGTTCTCACGGTAAATCCAGAGTACAACAAGTAGGTGTATACTTCGGTCCTGAAAGAGTTAACACCGATAAGGTACCTGCAGGTAACATTGTATATGTTGCTGGTGCAAAAGGTGCTATCGCTGGGGAAACTCTCTGTTCACCTGAAGACAAAATCAAAGAGTTCGAAGGTTTAGAACACATTTCAGAACCTGTAGTTACTGTTGCTGTAGAAGCTAAAAATACTAAAGATTTACCAAAATTGATTGAAGTATTAAGACAAACTGGTAAAGAAGACCCTACCGTTAAAATCGATATTAACGAAGAAACCGGTGAACACTTAGTATCCGGTATGGGTGAGCTTCACTTAGAAGTTATTGGTTACAGAATTAAAGATAAAGGTGTAGACATTACCACATCCGAACCAATCGTTGTATACAGAGAAACCGTTAAAAAACTTTCTCCACAAGTTGAAGGTAAATCTCCAAACAAACACAACAGATTCTACATTACTGTTGAACCTATTGAACCAAGCCTTTACGATGCAATCGCTGATGGTGACATCAAAGAAGGTAGAGTTAAAGGTAAAGAATCAGCTAACGACTTCATGGAAGCTGGATTAGATAAAGAAGAAGCTAGAAGAGTATGGGCTGTTCACAACAGAAGCATTTTCCTTAACATGACTCGTGGTATTCAATACTTGGACGAAGTTAAAGAATTATTACTCGAAGGATTTGAATCCACTTTAGAAAGTGGTCCTTTAGGTGAAGAAATCTCCATGGGATTAAAATTCAAACTCAACGATGCAAAACTTCACGAAGACGCAGTTCACAGAGGACCTGCACAAGTATTGCCTGCTATCAGAAATGCAATCTTAGGTTCTATGATGTTAGCAGAACCTGCTTTACTCGAACCTATGCAAAAAGTAGTCATTGATACTCCTAACGATTACATGGGTGCATGTACTCGTGAGATTCAAAACAGAAGAGGTCAAATTGTCAACATGGGTCAAGAGACTGGTGACATGGCTAGAATTGAATCCAAAGTACCTGTAGCTGAAATGTTCGGTTTCGCTGGAGACATCAGATCTGCTGCTGAAGGTAGATGTTTATGGTCTACTGAAATTGCAGGATTTGAACCACTCCCACGTGAGATGCAAAATCAAATCGTAAGGGAAATCAGACAAAGAAAAGGATTATCTGCTGAACCTTTCCCTCCAAGTCATTACTTAGGAGATTTATAAATTTAAAATTTAAAAATTATATTTTTAATTTTTTTAATTTTTTTATTAAAAATCATGAAAAAAACATTATCTTTTTATATGTTGAATGATAAAGTTTATTTAAGCTATCATTTAGGCTTATAAATATATGTTGATAATATTACAAAGAGGTTATTATTATGGCAAAAGAAAAAGAACATCTTAACTTAGCATTTATTGGACACGTTGACCACGGAAAATCCACTTTAGTTGGACACTTATTATTAAAAGCTGGTGCAATCGCTGAACAACAATTAGATGACGGAGAAAACAAATTCAGATTTGTTATGGACAAATTAGGAGAAGAAAGA